>CAXTWC010000037.1:0-32807 GCA_964247805.1 uncultured Acetobacteraceae bacterium
GGTTCATCGACCACAATTCGCCCGCCGGGCAACTGGCGGATGCCGGGCTGACGGCGAAGGATATCGTGCGGACGGTCGTAAATGCCGCAAATTCCGACGTAATCAGGCTAGTATCAAACCAATGATCCGTAACGTAGTATTCGTTGGCTGTCTCGCAGCTCTCCTGGCAACCGCCGCGGCTAATGCCGCAATTCCAGATTCCGGCGCGCCCATTGAAGCTTTGGATCAAGCGCTTCAAAGCGCCATGCAGGACGGCAAAGCTACTCCCTTCGCACAACGATATGCAGCCCTTGCGCCCGTAGTGCAGCAGACGTTTGACCTCGACACCATTCTGGAGACCTCGATAGGTCCTAGGTGGCAGACCTTTTCTTCTTCTGAGCAGCAGGAAATCAGGGCCGAATTCTTGAAGTTCACGGTTGCTAGCTATGTCAGCAACTTCACTAGCTACAATGGCGAGCGATTCGAGATCTCGCCGGATACGCGCGCCATTGGGAACGAGCAGGTCGTATCTACTCGCATTATTCCAACGCACGGTGACCCTGCTCGCATTGACTACGTCATGAAGCAGGGAGGCGCGGGTTGGCGAGCCGTTGATGTTCTCTTGGATGGCTCAATCAGCCGAATTGCCGTCCAGCGCTCCGATTTCAGGAGCCTTGTTGAGGGCGGCGCAGCAGCACTGGTCGAGAGTTTGCGCCGAAAGGTATCAGACCTTTCACGAGGGGCTGACGTCCCGTAACCTATGCTGTCGATTACCTCTACCATGGCCATTTTCGCTGCGAGCATCGCTGTGGCAGGGCTACTGCAAGCAATTATAGGGTTGCGTGCGGTTCGCCAGTTTAGCCGCCGAGAGGCTACGCTTGCTGATTGGCAGCCGGCCATCACCATTCTGAAGCCACTACACGGCGATGAACCTCTGCTTGAAGAGGCTCTGGCGACATTCTGCCGCCAAGACTATCCATGTTTTCAGATCGTCTTCGGCTTAGACGACTCGGCAGACCCGGCGCTTCACGTCATACGAAGCCTACGGAATCGTTTTCCAAGTATCGACATCGATGTCGTCATTGATCCAGCTCAGCATGGGGTAAACCGCAAGGTCAGCAACCTCATCAACATGTATCCGCGAGCTAAGCACGACATGATCGTCATCGCCGATAGCGATATACATGCCGCACCTGATTACCTACGCCAGCTTGCATGTGCTCTAGCGACTACAGGCGTTGGCATTGTCACAACTTTGTATGCTGGTCTTGCCGCCTCGAACACGTTGGCCGCGAGGCTCGGTGTAGCGCAGATTAACCACAGCTTCCTGCCGGGTGCGCTCCTTGCACGTCAATTAGGTCGTCAGGATTGTTTAGGTGCCACGATGGCTGTCCGGCGAAGCACTCTTGAAGCTGTCGGTGGGTTGCAGGCACTGGTCCATCATTTAGCAGATGACGCGATGCTTGGACGACTTGTCAGCGCCCGTGGTGAGAAGGTCGCATTATCGACTACGCTCCCTTCAACGACAGTCCCAGAGATGCGGGTATCTCAACTCTTCGCGCATGAGCTTCGCTGGGGACGCACGATACAGTCTCTGGCACCTATCGGCTTTGCCCTATCATCGCTGCAATACCCGTTGTTTTGGGCAGCACTGGGTTTAGCGCTTTCTGGGTTGCAGGCCTGGGCCTGGGCCTTATTCGCGATTATCTGGCTTGGTCGGGCTATAACCATGTCTGCCATCGATTTTTCGCTGGGCCTGGTCACGACAATGCCCGTTTGGCTGTTGCCGTTGCGAGACCTATTGTCGGTTGCCGTAATTCTCGCCAGTTATGGCGGCACTGAGGTGGCATGGCGTGGTCATGTGCTTCAAATCTCGCCACCGCGACTAGCGGCGGGCAAGGGGTAGTATATCCATGAAGACGCTGTTTCTCCAACCACCCTCGTTTGGCGGCTTTGATGGGGGTGCTGGATCACGTTACCAGGCCAAGCGGGAAATCCGATCGTTTTGGTATCCGACATGGCTAGCACAGCCTGCGGCCCTTGTTGCTGGTAGCCGTCTCATCGATGCACCTCCAGCGGGCATGGGAATGGAACCGGTGCTAGCCGCTGCCCGCGAGCACGATATGGTCGTCATTCATACATCAACGCCATCCTTTGCTTCGGACGTAACCGTCGCGCAAGCATTGAAAGACGCGAAACCATCTTTAAAGATCGGTTTCGTAGGAGCCAAGGTGGCAGTGCAGCCTGCGGAAAGCCTTCAGCAAGGTGAATGTATTGACTTCGTCGCGCGTAACGAATTCGATTTCACTATCAAAGAGATCAGTGATGGTCGCGAATTAAAGGACGTTGACGGTATTTCCTATCGGGATGGGAACGGCGGAATAGTCCATAATCGAGATCGTTCGGTGCTCGAGAACATGGACAGCCTTCCATTCGTCACGGACGTATACAAGCGTGACTTGCGGATTGAGGACTACTTCATCGGTTATCTCCAGCATCCTTATATCTCGATCTATACGGGCCGAGGCTGCAAGTCTCGCTGTACTTTCTGCCTTTGGCCACAGACAGTGGGCGGCCACCGATATCGTACTCGTAGTCCCGGTCATGTTGCAGCGGAGATCCGTCAGGCGCAGGAGATGTTTCCGCAAGTGAAGGAGTTCTTCTTCGACGACGACACGTTTACTGATGACCTTCCCCGGGCAGAGGCTATTGCGCGTGAGTTGGGAAAACTTGGGGTAACCTGGTCTTGTAACGCAAAGGCCAACGTTCCTCGTGAGACGTTGAAGGTTTTAAAGGATAATGGATTGCGCTTGCTCCTGGTGGGCTATGAGAGCGGCAATCAGCAGATATTGCACAACATCAAGAAGGGTATGCTTATTGATGTGGCAAAGCGGTTCACTCGCGACTGCCATGAACTTGGTATCAAAATCCATGGTACGTTCATCCTTGGTCTACCGGGAGAGACTAAGGAGACCATCGAGCAAACCATAAAGTTCGCAACGGAGATCAACCCGCACACTCTGCAGGTTTCGCTAGCGGCGCCTTATCCGGGAACATTCCTGCATAAACAAGCCCTCGAAAATGGTTGGCTGAGTGCGGAGCACGCCGAACTTATTGACGAGACCGGCATCCAGATCGCTCCGCTGAACTACCCCCATCTGTCACATGGTGAGATTTTTGACAGCGTCGAAACGTTCTATAAGCGGTTCTATCTCCGTGCGCCCAAGATCGCATCCATCGTGAGTGAAATGGTTCGTAGCCCGCAGATGATGAAGCGCCGCCTACGCGAAGGCGTGGAGTTCTTTCAATTCATGCGCGATCGAAACAAGGCGGCCTGATTAACCACCAAGGCGGTCAAGTCATCATCTCGGCCGATGACTTCGGCCTGTCACCTGCTGTGAACGAGGCCGTTGAGCGAGCTCACCGGGACGGCATTCTCAGCACTGCGAGCTTAATGGTGGCGGGACCCGCAGTTGATGACGCGGTGCGGCGGGCGCGTGCAATGCCCAATCTCCATGTTGGCCTCCACCTCGTCGTTATCGAGGGTCCTGCGGTGACCCCCCCTGACCTCATCAAAGGTTTGGTGAACGCTGAAGGGTATTTCCCTTCAGATCAGACTCGGCTTGGTTTCCGCTACTATTTTTCACTCGAAGCCCGGCGGCAGCTACGCGTTGAGATCGCAGCCCAATTCGACGCCTTTGCAGCCACGGGCTTGCGGTTGGATCACGCGAATTGCCATAAGCACATGCACCTCCACCCCACAATCGGCCGCCTCCTCATCGAAGAAGGGCAGCGGCATGGTTTGCCAGCGATACGGGTCCCTGCGGAACCTCCAAATACGATGGCCTTAGTCGGTCAGACCACCAATGTGGGCAGCCGCATGCTCTTTGGATGGACGCAGTTGCTCAGATCCCAGGCAAACCGTTCGGGTATTCGAACCAATGATCATGTGTTTGGGCTGCGTTGGACAGGCCACATGACGGCGGATCGGCTGCTGCAACTCGCTCCCGTCTTGCCGGCGGGTTTGACCGAAATCTACTTCCATCCTGCCACAGAGTCGGATGCGTTGCTTCGGTCGCTTATGCCCCAGTACGAACACGAAGCTGAACTCAAGGCGTTATTAGACCCGGCAGTCTCAGCTGCGTTCCCCAACCGCACGACCTATAGCTGAGAAGGTGCTCGAAGCGAGGAAAGCAGGGCCGGCACAAAGAACATGGTGGCTAGCAGCGTACAGCCCAAACTAATCAGCAGCAATTGTCCCATGCTCGCTGTTCCTGGATGGCGCGACAAGGCGAGCGATCCGAATGCTGTCCCGGTCGTCAAAGCCGAGAATATCACGGCTCGAGCAGTCGCTGAGGCAAGCCGGGAGTGTTCGCCGCTTCGCCAATTCATCACAAAGTAGATGTTGAACGAAACTCCGACCCCGAGCAGCAATGGCAGCGCGATAATGTTGGCGAAGTTGAGCGGTAGCGGTAGGGCAATACAGACAAGTGCAGTCAGCAAAGCGGAGAGCAGCAACGGCGCCAGTACCAGCGCAACGTCTAGTGGCCGTCGCAGCGTGGCGAATAGTATCGCCGCTATCATGAGGACCGCAGCGATGGCTGCATTGCGGAACGCGCTAATGATAGTCCGAGAAGTGGCGATGATGGTCACTGCGGATCCGCCCGCGTCAGGAATCGCGCCCGTGACTTGCTCCACGAAGGTATTTAAACCGGGGCCACCGCTTGCCTCTGGCTTCGGGGTAATCTGCACCCGAGAACGGCCATCTGGCAAAACCCAGTCACGGCTGATACTCGCGGGGATGGACTGAGTTGTGACAGGTTGAGCAGACAGTGCTGCGCGAAGGCGGTTTAACTGCGCCGGCAGGAATCGGGTCAGTGCCTCGTTCGCCTCTACCAGGACCGAGTCAGGTGCGCTCTGCAAGGCCCGTAAGTCAGCCGCAACTTGGACGATTGGGCTGTCTGCAGGAAGTTTGACCGTTGACCGAGTGAGTGCTGCGGCAGCGGTCCGCGTTGCTAACCGGAGATCATCGGGAGTGACTGGTGCAGGTCGAGTACGGTCGCTGAGTGTCGAGGAGAGTATGTTTGCCGCATCGGCAATGAGCGCGAGCTTAGGCTGTTGGTCTTCTGGAACAAGGCTTTGCAGCGTCAAAGCATTTGCCACGAGAGGTAGAGTTGCAGCGTGCTTCGCTGTGGCAACAGCCTGAGTTAGATCCGGCTCGATGGCGTCGATACTGTAAGGTGTCGTAATCGGGTCAGCCATCAGATCACGCAGTGTCGTCATCGCCTCGGTCGTGGGATCCTTCGTGTGCAATGGGTCAGCATCAAACCTCAGGAACGGCAATCCAGCCGCTCCGGCCAATGCTAATGTCGCGAATACGCCCAAGATAGCTTTGCGATGCCGGTTGATGCCGACATCGACCGGCTGCAACTGGGCAAATCCCACCTCCTGTCCTTCAGCACGGGGCTTTAGGAGGGTAAGCGCTGCAGGCAAGAACACCAGCGTGCATGCGAATGCTATTAGCATGCCTGTGCCGGCGATCAGCCCGAGCTGCGCGACACCGCTGAATGAGGTTGGGACGAAGGCGAAAAATCCCGCTGACGTGGCGATCGACGCCACGAGTATCTGCAATGCCACCCGCTTCGCCGTTTCCGTCAAAGCCTGTGCCGACGTGGTAGAATGCGACCGCATGTCCCTGAAGCGCACACTAAATTGGATCGCGAAATCGACTGCTATTCCGACAAATAGCACTGCAAAGGCGACGGAAACTAGATTCAGTGTTCCTACTGCCACGGCCGCGAAGCCTGTCGTTAATACGAGCCCCAAGATCAGCGTAGCCAGAATAGGCACAATCAATCTCAAGGAGCGCACGGCAAGAAACAGCCAGAGAGCGATGAGTATAAGGCTGCCGACTAGTCCGGCGACGGCGCCCTGGGCCACCGTTGCAAACTCCTCATCCGCAAGTGCAACGCTACCAGTGATTCGGACACGTGCACGTCCAGCAGCTACGAACTCCAGCTTTGCCGCAGCCGCTCGAATATCCGTAGTGGCGGCATTGCCGGGCTCCAATGCGCCAAAGTCGAGCTTGGGCTGTATCAACACGAAGCGATACCGCCCGGCTTTTTCCACCAAGGACCCGGACAAGAGCGACTGCCACGATAGCGGCGCTGGTGAGCCTGCGAGCACCGAAGCAAGCGTGCTGTGAAACGCCTGTAGTGGCGCCGTAAACCCGGTCAGGTCCGCTTGGCCATGCTCTAAACCAAGACCGATGAGTGAGAGGGCGGCGAACAACCCGCGCGCACTTGGATCAGCCACCAGTTGACCCAGGAAAGGCTGCGCGTCGATGGTGCGGTCCATCAACGGCCCAAGCTCCGCGACAGACAAGAATAGAAGCCCGTTCGTGTCGAAATAGGGCGAGTTGTCCGGGCGGGTGACGGTCCGCACGTGATCCTTGTCAGCCGCCATTGCGCTAGCTAGGGCCGCTGCCGTGGCATCTGCCTCCTCTGGAATCTGCGCGTCGATTACAGCGACAATAAGATCACGGAATTGCGGGAAGTCTCGATCCAATGCCTCCATACGCTGCTTCCACGGCAACGAGTCGGAGAACAAAGCGTCAGTATCGGTAGACACACCCAACCGCGCCGTTGCTAGGCCAACGGCAACGGCTCCGAGCAAAACTCCACAGACAACGACGAGCAAGGCATGCCTACTACAACGCTCGACGACGCGGGCTAGGAAGGTTGGAACAGACACGCAAATACCCCCAGGCAGCCGCCCGATCGGTCAGGGCGCTGTGACGACTGCGCGGGATAGTCTGTTCAAGGGACTGGGTCTAGGTCGCCCGACTCACCCCCACCTACGGCACATAGCTGAAGTCGTAGCGCGACTGATATAAAGTTCAGTGTGACCCTGGGGCAATTCAGCAGGATCAGGGTCGGAGACCAGCTTGCATCGGTCTCGGTCGCACTGCGAGTGGGACCCGAGTCAGCGTTCCGGCCTGTGTGCGTTTAATTACGGCTGGTAGTCGCAAAGTATCATCCCCTTGCCCGCAGCGAGCGAGAAGCGGATGCTAGGCACTAGTCATAGAATTGTGACTAGGCTTTCACCTCTGGCGCAGGCTTCACGCCCTCCGGTGGTGGCCGGCGAATCGGACCGCTGTCAGCAAAAGCCGCATGTAGTGTGGGTGACCAAAGCTTTACTCCGCCAATAATACCCGCAGCATTTGAGACAATCCGAACGTTTGCGGGCAGGTCGAAGTCTATGGCCTGAGCGTTACCGCCCCCTATTAGGAGTGTATCGTACGTGACCAATGTATCGATGATGCCGATTGCCCTCTGCAGGCGCTTATTCCACTTCTTCCTGCCAGCTTTCCGAAGCGCCGCATTGCCTAGGTAGACATCGTAGGTCTTGTCTTTCGCTATCGGGTGCTGCCCAACTTCCAGATGTGGAGCGAGTTCACCATCCTGGAACAGTGCAAACCCGAAACCGGTGCCCAAGGTTATGACACATTCCAGCCCCTCGCCCGCTATGACCCCTAGACCCTGGACGCTTGCATCGTTCAGCACCCGCACCGGCTTACCAAGCCGATCACCTAATTCGGAGGCAAGCGGGAAATTGTGCCATGCCTCCGTGCCCAAGTTCGGAGCTGTCAAAGTTCTTCCGGCTCGAACTACTCCGGGAAACCCGACGGAAACACGACCAAATTCGCCAAGTGGAGCGACAAGACGCACAAGGGTTGACACAATAATGTCTGGACTACTTGGGTGCGGAGTATCTACTCGAGTAGGTCCTGCGACCATCGTCCCATCGGCGTCTAGCAGTCCAGCCTTGAGACGCGTCCCGCCTATGTCGATCGCCAAGGTATTTGGCGCAATGCGCTCCAAGGATGGCACAGAATCTACTTGATTGACGAGTCTTGCCATGGAGGTCCACTTTTCTCTCACGGCAGCAAGCCATTATGTCGCCTGGTGTGCAAGAGGGAAGCCGGACAGATGCCCGGCTCCCAGATGCGGTTAACGTCGCATCAACATCGCCAGCACATAGCCGATTGCACCCGCAACAACCAACGAAGTCAGCGGACGTTCGGCAACGGTGTCACCCAGGAACGCACTGACTTCATCGAGCTGGTCGACCAAAGCGCTACCCGCACCCCCGGCTTGATCCTTCAGCTTGCCATAGGCCTGCTGAGCGGTGCCAACCACCTGGTCTACGGCTCCAGAGGCTTGAGTTTTGGTGTCTCCGCTAAGATCGCCGATGGCGCTCTTGATATTGCCGCCAATGTCTTTCGCAGTGCCTTCGACCCGGTTCTCGTCCATGTGCAACTCCTGTGTTGGTAACGCAATCAACAAGCTACTCGTCGCCGGGTTCCCAGTTTCGCGAAATAGCGAGTGGCTTCGCCTCCATTGCTGTAGGGCTTGCCTAGGCCATCTAGATACCAGTGTGGAGGTTTTCGTGACGTTGCAATCGCCCCCCAATTGGCTCGCCGCCGATCCACGAATCGGCGAGATACTGGACATAGTCGCGAAGGAAACGTCCATCGAGCGCGAGCACCTCACGCCCGATGCGAGTATTTCATTGCTGGGGATCGCTTCGTTAGACATGGTCCAAGCCATCTTTGCCTTGGAAGCCCACTTCAACATAGAAATTCCGATGTCCATGGCCCCGGAAGGAGGCGAATTCGCCACAGTTAGAGACTTGGTCGACAAAGTTTTGGCGTCGTTCACCCATGAGCCCAGCCTTTGACCGCCACAAGGCGGAAGGTCGTTGTGACAGGAATGGGGGCCATCTGCGCGGTGGGACATGACGTTCCCACGATTTCTGCGGCACTGAAATCCGGAACGGTCGGGATCGGTCCCATCACGAACATACCAACCGAGCGCCTATCGACCAGGGTAGCGGCTGAAATCCACGGCCTCAAAATCGAGGATCATTTTGCGACGAAGCAGCTATCCCTACTTGATCGAACATCACAATTGGCACTCGTGGCGGCCAGACAGGCGATGTCGCAAGCAGGGCTCAAGCGGGGTCAGGTCGATGCAGCGGCCGTGGTCCTCGGGGCTGCGATTGGACAACAAACCTTCGACTCATCTTACGATCAGCTCTATGGTCAGCGCCTGCCGCGTGTTCATCCATTTACCGTGCCGCGGATAATGCCAAATGCCCCGGCCAGTCACGTCTCGATTGAGTTTGGGGTCAAGGGTCCTTGCTACGCGGTAGCTTCCGCATGCGCGTCCTCAAACCATGCTATCGGGCAGGCCGCACACATGGTGCGCGCCGGTATCGTGGACATCGCGATAACTGGAGGGTCCGACGCATCGATTGTGGTCGGCTTTATGAAGGGCTGGGAAGCTCTGCGCGTGCTTAGTCCGGGTAGTTGCCGCCCATTCTCAAACGATCGAGATGGACTCGTCATTGGGGAAGGTGCTGGCATTTTCGTCATCGAAGAGGCGGAACACGCACGTGCCCGGGATGCGGTCCCGCTGGTGGAGATTGCCGGGTTTGGTATGAGCGCCGACGGTCACGACATAGTGGCGCCGTGCGCTGAAGGAGCGTCACGAGCAATGTCCGCGGCCCTGGCCGATGCGAATTGCACGCCGGATCAGGTCGGATACATTAATGCCCATGGTACTGGGACACGCCTCAATGACCGTACGGAAGTCACGGCATTGCATCGTATCTTCGGGCGAGCGCTGGACGGTATCCCGGTGTCATCAACCAAGTCGATGATCGGTCACTGTATGACCGCAGGTGGCGCTCTCGAGCTGATTGCGACGGCAACTGCCTTGCTGGATGGGATATTACCACCGACGGCAGGGTTCACCTCGGCCGATCCCGAGTGTGATATCGATTGCATTCCAAATCTGGCTCGCGCTGGCCAGGTGGAGGTTGCCATGTCCAATGCATTTGCCTTCGGCGGGTTGAACGCCGTGCTAGTCGCGCGCAGGATATGACCGTTCCATATATCAACCGGATTGGAACGGCGGTACCGGCGCACGATGTCCACGGACCATTCCTAGCTTGGGCGCGCAGCCTAATTCGAGACGAGAAGTCGCAGCTTCTATTCGACCGTATGGCTGAACGGTCAGGCATTGAGCATCGCTACTCCGTGCTCCAGCCCGGGGTACCCGGGGAGGATAAGATCGATGCCGATGGCTTCTTCTCCCGAGGACGGTTCCCAGGCACTGCCGCGCGGATGCAGCGTTACGAGCGCCAAGCGACCGAGTTGGCGATCAAGGCGCTGGATGCGTTAGGAGAGGATCCGCACAGCTACAGTCACTTGGTCGTTGCTTCGTGCACGGGTTTCACGGCGCCTGGTCTAGATCAGATCCTAGCCGCGCGGCTTGGAATGCGGCTTGATATCGAGCGGACGCTGGTGGGGTTCATGGGTTGCTATGCCGGTGTGAGCGCCCTCCGAACTGCGTTCCACATCGTGCGATCACAGCCCACGGCTCGGGTGTTGGTGCTGAATCTGGAGCTATGCACACTGCATTTACAGGAGACAACCGACCTTGAGACGGCACTCTCATTCATGCTATTCGCTGACGGTGCGACAGCCGCATTAATCACGGCCGAACCCTATGGTTTCGGTATGATCGATTTTAGATCCGCGACACTTCCGGACTCTTCCGACTTAATAACATGGCGAATTGGTGATCAGGGTTTCGACATGCGGTTATCGGGTAAAGTCCCCGGTCGCATAGCAACGGCGATGCGGCGAGAATTGGAGTGCCAAGACGAAAGCGGCCTCCTCCGCGGTATGTCGACTCAGCAGATCGATCTTTGGGCCATTCACGCGGGCGGCCGGACCGTGCTCGACGGCGTGCAGGATGGTTTACGCCTCGGTCGCGACGCACTGGGATGGTCCCGCGATATCTTACGCGATTTCGGTAACATGTCCTCTGCAACAATCATGTTCGTCCTCGATCGTATGATGCGCGGGACAAGCGGCCCCCAGTGTGGATTCGCGGGTGCGTTCGGCCCCGGGCTCTGCGCGGAGACATTCCGGTTCTTCCGCGCATGAGCCTTGCTTTACGAAGCGATCAAATAGAGCGGATGGACACTGACTGCATTGACGAAGCAGATTACCGACAGTGCTTATGTGACCTCGCCAAGGTCAATACGGTGACTCTCGCCCACCGCCCGACCCTTGCTTGGCTGGACGTTGCAAAGCGGCGACATGGTCCCAACAGTATGATCTCTGTCTATGATGTCGCATTCGGGCAAGGCGATATGCTCAGGGCGATCGCCCGTTGGGCAACGCGACGAGGGCAAACGATAAAGTTGAGCGGAATTGACATGAATCCTGAGGCCGCGCCCGCGGCCCGATCCGCTTCACCCGGCGTCCAACTGGATCTTACGATTGGTGATGTCTTTTGCACCAAACCGGAACCTGCGCCTGACTACATCGTCAGCTCTCTATTCACCCATCATCTGTCCGATGTCCAAGTCGTGGCATTTCTGCAATGGATGGAACAACATGCTCGGCTGGGCTGGTTCATAAACGACCTACATAGGCATTCCTTGCCCTACTACGGCTTCACCATCCTCTCTCGGGTGATGGGCTGGCACCGCTTCGTTCAGCATGATGGCCCCATTTCGATCGCGCGAGCCTTCAAACCTGCGGAGTGGGCCGTCCTACTCGCTCGGGCCGGCGTGCCCGGGGAGATCCGTTGGGTGTTCCCATTTCGTCTTTGCGTGAGTCGCTTACGCTGATCCCGGTGGTTATCGCCGGCGGTGGCCTAGCTGGGGCGTCCGCAGCCTGTGGGTTGGCTCGAGCGGGCCTCAGCGTGACTTTGCTCGAGCGGGAGAAGACTGCGGCACACAAGGTTTGCGGGGAGTTTTTGAGCGGCCCGGCCGTCGCCGAACTCGCGCGACTGGGCATCGATGTCGCTGAGCTCGGGGCACCTACGATAAAGGCAATGCGGCTAGTGTACCGCGGCAGGGTTGCCGAGGCACGATTGCCCTTCCAGGCCGTCGGTCTATCGCGGAAATTACTTGATGAGACGTTGCTCGTTCAAGCAGCACAGCTAGGTGCAGACGTAAGGCGTGGCGTGAGGATACGGAGGGCCGAGCACGGCTCTGTCATAACGGACGGCGACACTTTCCACGCCCCCGTCCTCATGCTTGCAACCGGAAAACACGACCTTCGCGGGCTGGAAAGGTCTGTCAGATCGCCACCCGATGAGCTGATCGGTTTCAAGATGCATCTTCGCCTGCGCCCAGAACAGAAGGCCGAGCTCGCCGGGTATGTCGAGCTGATACTATTCCGACGAGGGTACGCCGGGTTGCAGATGATTGAAGATGGAACTGCCAACCTGTGCCTATTAATAGACCGTTCCTATTATGAGCAGACAGGCAAGAGTTGGCATTCACTGCTGTCCTCATTGATAGGGGAGGATGACCGATTTGCCCGACGCTTGGATGGTGCAGTCGAGTGCTGGCCGAAGCCTTTGAGCGTCTTCCGCATACCGTATGGGTTCGTCCACCACGGTGCTGAAAAAGCTGGTGTCTACAGAGTTGGAGATCAGGCTGCGGTCATACCCTCGTTCTGCGGCGACGGTATGTCTATCGCTCTTCATACCGCTCGATTGGCCGTGCAGTGCGTCGTGGCAGGCCATGGCTCTGCCGCGTATCACATGGCCATGCGGCAACACACCTCCCCGCCCATTGGGCTCGCGTCCACTCTTTACCGGGCCAGTCGCATTCCCGGCGGGCGTCAAGTCGCCGTCAATGCAGTTCGGATTTGGCCAGGTCTCGTTAGTCATCTAACTCGCCGCACACGAGTCGGGAGCGTCTAACGGATTTCCAGATAGTAGCGTCAAGGGCCTAGCGTCGTCAGGGCGACTTGGTGATTATATTTGTCCGGACAAACCTCAAGAATGAGTGACAAACCGGCCACCGGATGCTCGCCGGGCAAAGGGGAGTTCAGGTCGTGCTCGCTCGCATCTGCCTGACCCCCTCTCGGTCGAAACCCAGCCCGTATCTCAAGCTTCGGCGAAGATGGACTATCCGTGGAACTTGCCAATATGGTCGATGTTGGAATGGCTGAAATCAAGAGGAGGCGACCACGACCTCAAGTTCATCTCAACCCATTGCTGCAACATTAGATATAGAGGAAGCGAAACAGGCCGCCAAGGCTGCCAAGCTGCATTACGTTACAGACCGTAAACCAGGCATCAAGCGCGTGGTTGGTGAAGACGGATTTGAATTCTATCAGCCGGGTGGCGGTCGCATTGATGACGAGGGGGAACTCACTCGCATCAAGAAGCTCGCGATACCCCCGGCGTATACCGACGTTTGGATTTGCCGCGATCCCAACGGTCATCTGCAAGCTACGGGCCGAGACGCTCGGGGACGTAAACAGTATCGGTATCACCTCCGGTGGCGCGCGGTTCGTGACGAGGCAAAATACGGCCGCATGCTGGTCTTCGGCCGTGTACTGCCAAAGATCCGCAGCCAAGTCGATCATGATCTACGGCTTCAAGGTCTTCCACGACGTCGAGTTCTCGCAGCGATTGTGAAGCTACTCGAGAAAACTTTGGCACGGGTCGGCAACGAGGAATATGTTCGCGAGAACAAGAGCTTTGGACTAACTACCCTGCGCAATCGCCATACCCGGATCGATGGAAGCAGAATAAAGTTCGACTTCCGAGGCAAGCACGGCATCGACCACCATCTGATCCTGCAAGATCGAAGGTTAGCAAACATAGTCAAACGTTGTCAGGAATTACCTGGCCAGCACTTATTCCAGTTTGTTGATCATGATGGAGATCTTCACGGCATCACGTCTGATGACGTCAATCAGTATCTCCACGAGGTAAGTGGTGAAGATATCACGGCAAAGGATTTCCGGACCTGGGCCGCGACTAACCTAGCCGCAATGGCACTTCGCGAATTGGAGCGGTATGACAGCGAAGCAAAAAACAAGAAGAACGTGTTGCACGCCGTAGAAGCTGTAGCTGGCTTGCTCGGGAACACTCCGTCGGTTTGCCGAAAATGCTATATACACCCAGCGATCTTCGACGGGTATCTCGACGGCAGCTTGCTCGAAGGGCTGAAGCAGCGTGCCGAGGAAGTGCTAGACGAAGCCGACACCGGGCTCACGGCCGAAGAGGTTGCCGTGACTGCTTTCCTGAGCCGGAGACTGGGCGAGGCGATGGAGCATCCGCAAGACAAGGCTGCGTAGGCGACGATTACGGGCCGGTATACAAAGAATTCTGCCTATCTTTGGGCCAACTTCTCAAGGTGGGAACGACGCTATGGATTGTGTTACAGTCGAGCGAGAGGATGGCTTTCGAATCATCCGCTTAAATCGACCTGAGAAGCTGAACGTCTTCAACGATGCTCTACATGCTGCGCTCCGCACCGCTATCGATGAGGCCGATTCCGATACAATGTGCCGGGCCATTCTACTCACTGGTGCTGGGCGCGGCTTCTGCGCTGGCGCCGACCTTGCATCCATTATTGATGGAGGCCACCACGCTGATCTGGGGGACGTGCTGGAACGGACGTTCAACCCACTTATTCGCCGTATTCGAGGCTTACGCATCCCCGTCGTCTGCGCCGTAAACGGTGTGGCGGCTGGAGCCGGCGCAAACTTGGCGCTAGCTTGCGATATCGTAATCGCCGCGAAATCCGCTCGGTTCATCCAGGCATTCATTAAAATCGGCCTGATTCCAGATGCAGGCGGGAGTTGGCTGCTGTCTCGCCTTGCCGGCGAGGCACGGGCGCGCGGTATGGCAATGCTGGGCGAACCAATTACGGCTGAGCAGGCGGAATTATGGGGTTTGATCTGGCGAGTGGTGGATGACGAGGCATTGCTGGAGGAGGCAAAGGCTCTTACCAGTCATTTGGCGCAGCGATCGACGACGGCCCTGGCGCTTATGAAGGAATTGTTTGTAGAGGCCGCGAGCCATACGCTGCACGAGCAGCTAGACCTCGAACGAGACGCGCAGCGTACAGCCGGTAATGGGGAATACTTCAAGGAAGGTGCGCGAACATTCCTTGCCAAGGAGTCACTTAGTCTCCCGAGTCGAAGGTGAGATCGCCCACCGACGGGCGGTTGGATACCTTTACCAGCAAATTGCATGTTGCTCGATGACAAGACGGTAATTGGCGCAGGTCCCGCCGACAAATTGACCCACTGCTTAGACAATAGCATTTGTATTTGCATTATATTTAGAACCAACTCCAAATTAGCCTGTGCAGTAGAATGCGCCCGAGCTGGTGAGGCAATCAACGCCACGATCATGTCAGACTTAAACCTGAGCGGAACTGATCCAAGTCCGAGGGTTATGAAAACCCCCGGACCTGTCCAGTAGAAGTTCAGATATGCAGGGCCCGTCCCTCTACAGCCAGCGCGGCCTCTTTTACGGCCTCGTTCAGGCTGGGATGGGCGTGGCAAGTTCGCGCAACATCTTCGCTACTAGCTCCAAACTCCATTGCCGTGGCGATTTCGGCAATTAAGGTGCCAGCATCGGGTCCGATTATGTGAGCACCTAGGATCTGATCACTCGCTGTGTCTGCTAGTATTTTGACAAACCCATCCGTTGCTCCCATGGCTCTTGCCCGGCCGTTGGCGGTGAATGGAAACTTCCCGACCTTGTAAGCTCGCCCTTCAGCCTTGAGCATCTCTTCTGTCGCTCCAACAGACGCGACTTCCGGCCAAGTGTATACAACTCCGGGTATGACACCGTAGTTCACGTGCCCAGCTTGGCCTGCCAGGATCTCGGCGACAGCTACTCCCTCTTCCTCGGCTTTATGGGCAAGCATCGGTCCGCTTATAATATCGCCGATCGCGTATACGCCGGGTATATTGGTCGCATAGTTGGAATCGACCTTAACGCGCTTGCGGTCATCCAGGGCTACACCGACAGCTTCTAGACCTAAACCCTCGTAATAGGGTCGACGGCCGATAGCTACGAGCACAACATCTGCTTCCAAGGTCTGAGCTTTGCCACCTTCAGCCGCCTCTAAGAGGAGCTTTACTCCGTCTGGCGTCTTTTCAGCCCCGACCACCTTGGTCTTGAGGCGGACTTGAATGCCCTGCTTGCTCAAGACCCGCTCGAATGTCCTGCCAACTTCGTGGTCCATACTCGCGACAAGGCGGTCGAGGTATTCGACCACGGTGACTTCCGCACCAAGCCGTCGCCAAACGCTACCAAGCTCGAGACCTATGTAGCCTCCACCGATTACGACAAGGTGCTTCGGCACTTTGTCAAGCTCGAGCGCGCCTGTAGAAGAGACGATTACCCTCTCATCAACTTCCAAGCCTTGTAGTGGGATGCTTTCACTACCGGTTGCAAGTACTATGCTGACAGCGTCGTATGATGTTCCTTCCACTTCAACACGGCCCGGGCCGGTTATGCGCCCCTCTCCCTTAAGCCATGTGACTTTGTTCTTTTTGAATAAGAACTCAACGCCTTTGACATTCGCTGTAACAACTTCGCCCTTGCGGGCCTGCATTCGCGCGAGATCAAGTCTAATGCTCTCAACAATCACACCGTGATCCTTGAAGCCATGAGAAGCCTCCTCGAAGTTCTCCGACGACTGGAGAAGCGCCTTCGATGGGATGCAACCGATGTTGAGACAGGTTCCACCTAGCGTAGCACGCTTTTCGACGCATGCTACTCGTAGGCCGAGTTGGGCTGCGCGTAACGCGCATACGTAACCGCCAGGACCAGCACCGATGACGATTAAGTCGAAAGATTCGCTCATAAAGACTCCAACACAACTGGCCTGATAGGTAGGACGAGCGAGCGCATCACGCTAGCCAACGCCGCCCGGGGCTGTCCTGCAAGCTCGGCACCTCGTTTAACAAAGGTCGTTGTCTAGTCTGCACCTATGTCTGCGAGTAGCTTGCGTTCAACGCGAACGTCTAACGAGCACTATGGCTAGGTATAGCCCACGAGGTTAGTGTCCTGAAAACTGGCCAAGGATGAACCAGGTTGGACAGCGACCTGACCTGCGACCACAGGCCAGTCAACGAGTGGGAGAGTATATTCTCTTGCTTCTCTCGCTGGATGAACAAGGTTGTTGGATGGGCGATCGAACGATACATTTATTTGGGATGGCCGTTTAGCTCGCAGGGAAGCCGTTACCGGGGAACAGGGTGATCAATCCACCACGATCCACTTAGCCACTTCTAGCTATCAGTCGAAACTCACGCCATGGTCATACTTCGTCAAAGAGGAGACATTAGATGAGCGCAGCGCAAACGCCGGCACTGAAGATTGTCCGATCGGTTCGCGAGAGTGTCACACCGGAAGAATGGCAAGCGCGGGTTCAACTCGCGGCTGCCTACCGCCTTACCGAGATGTACGGCATGACGGAGATGACGGCGAACCATATCTCGTGTCGGGCTCCAGGCGAGGATGGGCATTTTCTGATCAACCCATACGGCATGCTCTATGAGGAAATTACCGCCTCTAGCCTGATCAAGATCGATCTTGACGGCAACATTCTCTTCAACGCAACGGAGTACGGCGTCAATCGCGCGGGTTTCGTAATCCACAGCGCGATCCACGCCGCCCGACACGATGTGGACTGTGTGGCTCATACACACACGCCGGCTGGCATGGCGGTTTCGGCAATGGACTGCGGCCTGCTACCAATCGCGCAGACGACGATGCGGTTCCTGCACACGGCTTTCCATGATTTCGAAGGCATTGCCGACGACGAGGGGGAGCGCGAACGCCTGGTCGCAGATCTCGGCGAGGATAACGCGATGATCCTACGCAACCACGGCCTGCTCGTTTGCGGCCGGTCGGTTGGCGAGGCGTTCAACCTGCTATGGCGGATGGAACGGTCCTGCCAGACGCAGATCATGGCGATGTCTTGCAACACCAAGCTGGTGTTTCCGCCGATCGACGTGTCGGAGAAGACCTACGAAAAGATGTCCTCGCGACGGGAGCGCCGGCCCGGCGAGATCAAGGTCGTCTCGGCCTGGCCCGCACTTTTACGCAAGCTAGACCGGATTGATCCATCGTACAAGGAGTGAGTTCGAGCCTCTAAAGCTCTCCCTCGCCCCCTGAAGAGGCCTGGAGTCATCAAGCTACTCTGCCGCTATCGGCAAAGGACAATAGAGCGAAGTTCACTGGAGAGCCCTCTCCCAACGCGAGGGCTCTCCAGGGGCGTTAAATCGTAGCCTAGAGGCCCAGCAGCAATCGGCGTGGGTCCTCTACGCCTTCCTTGACACGGACCAGGAAGCTAACCGCTTCTTTCCCATCCACAATGCGGTGGTCGTAGCTTAGCGCCAAATACATCATCGGCCGGATCTCGACTTTGCCGCCGATCGCAACCGGTCGTTCCTGGATCTTGTGCATCCCCAGAATGGCGGACTGCGGTGGATTGAGGATCGGCGTGCTCATCAGCGAGCCATATACGCCACCATTCGTGATCGAGAACGTGCCACCAGCCAACTCGTCGAGCTTCAATGCGCCATCACGGGCACGACGGCCAAAATCGCTGATCGTGCGCTCGATTTCCGCCAGGCCAAGCTGGTCCGCATCCCGAACTACCGGCACAACGAGCCCGTTTGGGCCACCGACCGCGATGCCCATGTGGACGTAGTTCTTATAAACCAGCTCGTCCCCATCGATCTCGCCATTGACGGCGGGGAACTCCTTGAGGCCGGCGATGCAGGCCTGAACGAAGAAGCCCATGAACCCCAGTCGGGTCCCATTGTGCTTTTTCTCGAACGCATCGCGATACTCCGTCCGCAGCGCCATGGCCGCCGACATGTCCACCTCGTTGAAGGTTGTCAGCATCGCCGCGGTGTTCTGCGCCTCTTTCAGTCGAGCGGCGATCGTACGGCGCAGGCGGGTCATCTTTACCCGCTCCTCCCGCGCCGCATCGGGCCCCGGCCCGCGCACCGTTGATGGTCCAGCCATCGGCGCAGGCGCCGGCCTGCTTAGGAACGCGAGCACGTCACCTTTGGTGACTCGACCATCCTTCCCACTGCCGACCCCCATCTGCTCGGCGGTGATATTATTTTCCTCCATCCGCTTGGCCGCGGACGGCATCGGCGCGTGAGCGGCCCGAACATCGCTTGGCGGCGTGGCCGGGCGAGCAACCGGACCCGGAGCTGGCGGCGGTGGCTTAGCCGGGGAGGAGGACGACGCCGGCGTGGACGGTGCTTTTGCCGGCGCGGCGGCACCACTGCCCTCTTCGATCGTGCCGAGTAGCGCGCCCACTTCGACTTCAGCACCCTCGTCGGCCGCAAATGCGCCCAACGTGCCCGCGGCGGGGGCATTTACCTCAACCGTCACTTTGTCAGTCTCGAGTTCCACCAGTGGTTCGTCGGCGGCCACGGCGTCCCCGGCCTTCTTCAGCCAGCGCGCCACCGTGGCAGTGGTGACGCTTTCGCCCAACGTGGGCACCTTGATGTCGGCGGCCATAAACGGATCCTTCGTTCTACGCTTTTATCAGTCTCAGTCCTGGGCAAGTGCCCGGGCGACCAGTGCTGCTTGTTGGGCCGCGTGTACTTTCGCCAACCCCGTTGCCGGGCTAGCCGCAGCGTCCCGGCCCACATACTCGGGACGGGCACAGCGATGCCCAATAGTGCCCAACGTCCGCTCGATCTTGCGATCGACGAAGCTCCAGGCGCCCATGTTCTCGGGCTCCTCCTGGCACCAAACTACGCCGGCGTTCGGATAGGATTTCAGCACGGCGGCCAGCGACTTCATTGGGAACGGATAGATCTGCTCCAGGCGGACGATTGCCACGTCCTGCACGCCCTTGTCGCGCCTCTCGGCCAGCAGGTCGTAATAGACCTTGCCGCTGCACAGCACGACGCGCTTGACCTGGTCGGCCGAGCTGATGGCGTCGACCTCAGGGATGATGTGCTGGAAGTGGCTGTCGCCGGTGAACTCGGCCAGCGTCGATACCGCTAGTTTGTGCCGGAGTAAGCTCTTCGGCGTCATGATAACCAGGGGCTTGCGGAAGTTTCGCTTCAGCTGACGCCGCAGGGCATGGAAGTAGTTCGCCGGAGTCGTAAGATTTGCGACAGTCATATTCCGCTCGGCACAAAGCTGCAGGTAGCGCTCCAGCCGAGCCGAAGAGTGCTCCGGCCCCTGCCCTTCGTAACCATGCGGGAGGAGCAACGTCAGGCCTGACATGCGGAGCCACTTTGTCTCGCCGCTAGCCAGAAACTGGTCGATGATCACCTGAGCGCCATTGGCGAAATCGCCGAACTGCGCTTCCCACAACACAAGCGTTGTCGGATCCGCAAGCGTGTAGCCGTATTCAAAACCGAGGACGCCCTGTTCCGACAGCAGCGAATTGAAGATGTCGATCTTCGCCTGGCCCTCACGAATGTTGTTCAGTGGAACATATTCATGCGCGCTGGTCTGATCGATGAGGACAGCATGGCGCTGGCTAAACGTGCCGCGCTGGCAATCCTCGCCGGATAGCCGAACGCGGTTGCCGTCGAGCAACATACCGCCGAATGCCATCGCCTCGCCGGTCGCCCAGTCAATGCCCTCCCCCTTGTCGAACGCGGATTTCTTGGCCTCGAGTTGGCGCACAATCTTAGGGTTTGCGTCAAACCCTTCCGGCACGCTCGATAAGGCAGCGCCAATCTGGGTTGCGGCCTCCCGTGTGAGCGCCGTTGCCTCCTCCGATCTCTCCTCCTCCTGGTCGGCCTGCTTGAAGCCGGACCAGCGGCCCTCCAGCCAGTCGGCCTTGTTGGGCTTATAGCTTTGCGCCGCCTTATAACTTTCTTCGAGCGTCGCGGTGAAATCGTCCCACATAGCCTTTGCCTCATCGGCCGGGACAGTGCCCTCAGAGATCAGCTTGTCGGCATACAGTGTGCGGGTCGTCTTCATGTCGCGGATGGCGCGATACATGATCGGCTGGGTGAAGGCCGGCTCATCCGTCTCGTTGTGGCCGTGACGGCGGTAGCAAACGATATCCAGCACGAAATCGGTGCCGAACTCCTGACGCCATTCTGCTGCCAGTTGCGAGCAGAAGATCACTGCTTCGGGGTTATCGCCGTTGACATGCAGAATCGGTGACTGGATCGACTTAGCGACGTCGGTGCAATACAGGCCGGAATAGGCGTGAGCCGGGACGGTGGTGAAGCCAATCTGGTTGTTCACGACGACATGAATCGTGCCGCCAGTGCGATAGCCAATCAACTTGCTCATCGCGAGCGTCTCGTACACCAATCCCTGGCCAGCAAACGCTGCGTCGCCATGCATGAGAATGCCCATAACGCTGCGCCGGACCTTGGTGTCACCAGCCGCATCCTGCCGTGCCCGCACCTTGCCGACGACAACCGGGTCGACGGCCTCCAAATGCGACGGGTTGGGCTGCAGCGAGATATGGACCGAGTGGCCGCCGGCCTCGATGTCGGTGCTGGTGCCGAGGTGATACTTCACGTCGCCGGAGCCCTGAACGTCGTCGGGCTTGGGGCTCGCGCCGCCGAACTCGCTGAACAGGGCAGTAAACGGCTTTCGCACGACGTTCACCAACGTGTTCAAACGCCCACGATGCGGCATGCCAATGACGACCTCGGCAACGCCATCCTTGGCCGCCGTCTCGATCATGGCGTGTAGCGCTGGGATAGTGACCTCGCCGCCCTCTAGACCGAACCGCTTAGTGCCAACATAGCGCTTCTGGCAGAAAGCCTCAAAACCCTCGGCCTCGGTCAGCTGCCGCAGGATCGTCCTCTTCGTGTCGGCGTCGATCTTGGTCGCCCAGGGCGCACCCTCGATGCGGCGCTGCAGCCAGGCTTTCTGGTCGGGGTCCTGGATGTGCATGTACTCGACGCCGATCGGGCCGCAATACGTGCTGCGCAATACTGACAGGATCTCGCGAGCGGTCGCGGTCTCGCGACCCAGCATGTTGTCGATGAAAATCGGCCGGTCCAGGTCGGCCTCGGTAAAGCCGTAGGTCTTGGGATCCAGTTCCGGGTGTGAGGCGGGCACGGTCAGTCCCAATGGGTCGAGCTGCGCCTCAAGGTGACCACGAACGCGATACACCCGGATCATCATTAGAGCGCGGATGCTGTCCAGCGTCGCCGCCCGCACTTGCTCGAAGGATTGCCCCGGTATTGCAGCCGCCGCTGGCGCCAAGGTTGCCTTGCCATTGGGCTTGCCTGGCTTCCCGGGTGCCTTGAGTGGTTCGGGCTCGCTCACGTCAAACTGCCGGGGTGCCCACGAGGCTCCCGACGCGTCCGTCAATACCGATCGTGCTTCGTCGTTGAGGGCGCCAAACAGTTCGCCGAAGCTCGGGTCGACGCTCTCAGGCCGGGCGATCCACCTTGCATAAAGGTCGGCAATGAAAGCCGCGTTGGAGCCATTGAACGCCGTCGCGAGAATATCGACGCCTGCCATTTCACTCTTCCTTCTTCAGCATGCCCAACGCCAAATGGGCACGAACCTCAGTCATGGCAGGCCGAACTCGTCAGCAGTGCCGTGCGTGCATGTCTCAGCCGCCCAAAGCCTTCACCATCGTGCTACCGAGCGCAGACGGACTTTCGGCGATGTGGATGCCGGCGATACGCATGGCCTCGAACTTCGCAGCCGCTGTATCGCGACCGCCGCTGATTACCGCGCCAGCATGGCCCATCCGACGGCCCGGAGGCGCTGTAGACCCGGCGATAAAACCCACCACGTGCTTGCCGCTCTTCTCGCGGGCGAGGAACTCTGCCGCATCGATCTCGCTGGCACCGCCGATCTCACCGATCATGATGATGCTTTCGGTCTCGGGGTCGGCTAGGAACATCTCCAGCACCTCGATGAAGTCGGTGCCCTTCACCGGGTCGCCACCGATGCCGACGCAGCTGCTCTGACCCAAACCAGCCGCCGTGGTCTGCGCCACAGCTTCATAGGTCAGCGTGCCAGAACGGCTAACGATGCCGACCTTGCCGCGACGGTGGATGTGGCCAGGCATGATGCCGATCTTGCAGGCCTCAGGCGTGATTACGCCTGGGCAGTTCGGGCCGATCAGGCGGCTTTTGGATGCCGACAGTGCCCGCTTTACTTTTATCATGTCCTGCACCGGGATACCCTCGGTGATGCACACGATCAGCGGTATCTCGGCGTCAATCGCCTCGAGGATTGCGTCCGCAGCAAAGGGTGGCGGCACATAGATCGCAGTCGCATTCGCCCCGGTACGCTCAACCGCTTCAGCCACGGTGTCGAACACCGGCAAGTCAAGGTGCAGCGTGCCACCCTTACCCGGCGTCACACCGCCCACGACCTTGGTCCCGTAGGCGATTGCCTGCTCGGAGTGGAAAGTGCCCTGAGCGCCGGTGAAGCCCTGGGTGATCACCTTGGTGTTCGCGTCGACGAGAACGGCCATTATGCGGCTTCCTTCACGGCCTGTACCACTTTCGCAGCGGCGTCGGCTAAATTGTCGGCCGAGATGATCGGAAGGCCGGACTTGGCCATGATCTCCTTACCCAAAGCGACGTTGGTCCCTTCCAGCCGGACCACCAGGGGAACCCCCAGCGACACCTCTCGGGCGGCCGCGACTACGCCCTCCGCGATCACGTCGCAGCGCATGATGCCGCCAAAGATATTAACGAGAATACCCTCGACGTTGGGGTCGGACAGGATGATTTTGAACGCCGCCGTCACCCGCTCCTTGGTGGCGCCGCCGCCGACGTCCAGGAAGTTGGCCGGCGAGGCACCATACAGCTTGATTATGTCCATCGTGGCCATCGCCAACCCGGCGCCGTTCACCATGCAGCCGATGGTTCCGTCCAGCGCTACGTAGTTGAGGCTATACTTGGCGGCCTCGAGCTCCTTCGGATCCTCCTCGGCCTCATCCCGCAGCTTCTCCAATTCGGGATGGCGGAACAGCGCGTTGTCGTCGAAGCTGACCTTGGCATCGAGCGCGATGATCTCACCGCTACCCGTCACCACCAGCGGGTTGATCTCGACCGTCTCGCAGTCGAGCGCCGTGAATGCCTTGTACATAGCGGCCACGAATTTACCGAAGGTGCTTACCTGTTTGCCTTCCAGCCCAAGTCCGAAGGCGAGTCGGCGGGCGTGGAAGCCGGACAGGCCAGACGCCGGGTCAATCGCGACGCGCATGATCTTCTCGGGGCTGTGCTCCGCCACCTCCTCGACCTCCATGCCGCCCTCGGTCGAGGCCAGAATGGTAATCTTGGACGTCGCGCGGTCCACCACCAGAGATAGGTATAGCTCGCGCTTGATGTCGCAGCCGGCCTCGACATAGACACGACGCACCTTGCGGCCAGCCGCGCCCGTTTGCTTGGTGATCAGGGTGTGGCCGAGCATGGCCGCCGCCGCTTCCTTCACCTCGGCCGGAGACTTGGCTAGGCGGACGCCGCCCTTGCCCTCCGGCGCGTCGGCGAAGCGGCCAGCGCCACGGCCACCGGCATGGATCTGGCTCTTCACCACATACACGGGACCGGGCAGCTTGCTCGCCGCGGCCTCCGCCTCCTCCGGCGTCCAGGCGATGTGGCCCTCGAGCACTGCGACGCCGAAGCCACGCAGCAGTTCTTTGCCCTGGTACTCGTGTATGTTCATTGGTTCAGCCCACCAGTTTCTTTGAGGCGTCGATAAGCTCCTGGACGGACGCGCAGCTCTTTTCGAAGGCTGCCTGTTCCTCTGCGTTCAACTCGATCTCGACGATGCGCTCCACGCCGCCGGCCCCGATCACTACCGGAACGCCGACATACAGGCCGCTTACGCCATACTGCCCGGTCAGCATCGCCGCTGCGGGCAACACACGCTTTTTGTCGCGCAGGTAGCTTTCGGCCATGGCAATGGCGGAGGCGGCCGGGGCGTAGAAGGCGCTACCCTTTTCCAGCAGCTTGACGATCTCGCCGCCGCCATTGGCGGTGCGGGCGACGATGGCGTCGATCTTGTCCTGCGTGGTCCAGCCCATCTTTACCAGGTCGGGGACTGGAATGCCGGCCACGGTGGAGTAGCGGGTCAGCGGCACCATCGTATCGCCATGGCCGCCGAGCACGAAGGCAGTCACGTCCTCGACGCTGACGTTGAACTCGTGCGCCAGGAACAGACGGAAGCGCGAGCTGTCCAGCACGCCGGCCATGCCGACCACCATGTTGGCGGGCAGCCCCGACTTCTGCTGCATCACCCAAACCATGGCATCGAGCGGGTTGGTGATGACGATCACGAACGCGCCCGGGCAGTGTTGCTTGATGCCCTCTGCGACCTGCGCGATCACCCCGGCGTTCTTGGCGACCAGGTCGTCGCGGGACATGCCGGGCTGGCGCGGGAAGCCGGCGGTGACGATCACCACGTCCGACCCGGCGATGCTGCTGTAATCGCTGCTGCCCGTCATGTGGCTGTCGAAGCCGTCCACCGGGGCGGACTGCATGATGTCCAGCGCCTTGCCGGCAGCGACGCCGCCGAATACGTCGAACAGAGCGACGTCACCGAGCTCCTTCAAACCCACCAAGTGGGCGAGGGTGCCGCCGATATTACCAGCACCGATAAGAGCGATCTTGTTGCGAGCCATGGGGATCCTTCCGGGAGGAATGCCTGGGAAGCCCGCCAGGGCGGCCGGCCGTCCGGAAGGCAGGCGTGCCTACCGCATCCGGATGGGAGGGGCAACCCGCGTCAGGTCAAGTGCTGCATCTCCAGCCATTCCTGCCCCTGCATCTCCTCGAGGCGCGAGGCAGTGCGCTCGAACGCCTTGGCCCCTTCGCCGCGTTCATACAGTTGGTCGGGCGTGGCCTCCGCAGACGCCACGAGCTTGACCCGGTGGTCATACAGCGCGTCCACCAGTGTGATGAAGCGCCGCGCCTGATCGTAATTTTCCGGGCCTAGTCGTGGAATCCCGTCCAGCACCAGCGCATCATACTGGGTGGCGAGGGCTAGGTAGTCGCCGGGGCCGAGCGGCTGGCCACATAGGGCGGCGAAGTCGAACCGGGCGACACGGTCGGCTGCCAACGGCACGCGGAGGGTGCGGCCAGACACGGTCAAGCGCGCCGCTCGTGGGGCCACGCCACCCGAAAGGTCGGCAAAGGCACGGTCGAGCGCGGCATCGGCACGGCCGTTGGGTGGGACGTGCCAAGTCGGCTGCCCTTTGAGTCGGGCGCGGCGAAAATCCCGCCCCCCATCGAGCACAAGCACGTCCAGATGGCACTTGATGAGGTCAATGAACGGGAGGAACGCGTCCCGACCGGGCTTGCCGCGAAAAAGATCGTCGGGCGCTACGTTAGATGTCGCCACCACTACGACGGCGCGCTCGAACAAAGCCTGGAACAGTCGCCCCAGGATCATCGCGTCGGCGATGTCGTTGATCTGGAATTCGTCGAAGCACAACAGGGCCGCGCGCGCCGCTATGTCGTCAGCCAGAGGCGGGACGGGATCCGCGCCCCCTGGATTGGACTGTTTCCAGGCAAATACGCGCGCGTGAATGTCCTGCATGAAGGCATGGAAGTGGATACGTTGCTTCCGTTCGACGCGGGCCTCAGCGAAGAACAGGTCCATCAACATCGATTTGCCACGGCCGACATCGCCAACCAGATATAGACCATTCGGGCCGGCCGGCGCCTCGTCCACTGCGCGTTTGCGCAGCAGCCGGCCAATGAAACCGGTCTTCTCTGGGTGCAACGGCGGATCGTAGTCGCGCAACTTGGCCCACAGATCCTGCAACCGTTCGGCGGCCACTGCCTGGGCCGGGTCGGTGGCTAATGCGCCTGTTGCGAGTTTTTGACGGTAGGCGGAAAGCGGGCCGACGCCCTGGCCTGGTTCGATCATTGTGCGGTGCGGAATAGCCCGGTAGGCCAACGAGTTCAATGAAACGCGAGCAATGTAACCATTAGAGTGAGTTAGTCGTTGTTATTGGTGTAAGCTCTCCAGCGTGAGGTCTAAGTGATGCGCCTGTTCCTGATCGCCGCCGCCGCAACCGCCGCTTTCACCGGTGCCGCCGGTGCCGAACCCTCGTTACAGCACAGTTGCATTATCGTTAGCGATGGATACCAGCATGTGGCGGCTACCGTCGCCAAACCTGAGGATTGCTGCACCGGGCGGCTGCAATGCTCGCAGTTCCTATCCACAACCACGGTCGTGCGGCCTGCCAAGGAGCAGCATACCTGAGAGCGCAGCAGACTACGCTTGAACGGAGGTCGCACGCCGCCGTAAATACGCTGCATGAATGCCATGCCCCCGCCTCCGGACAACCTGGACATTGCCGCACTGGCAGCTACTCCGGTCGCCAATGACCCGTTTCCGCATGTCGTTGTCGAGAACTTCGTTCCCTCCGCCTTTCTGGCTCGGATCCAGGGCGACCTGCCGCCAATGGCAAGCGGTGGATCGTTTCCACCTGAATCGTTGAAGCTTGGGCCTGCGGCCGCGTCTCTGGTCAAGCAGATGCAGGGGCCGGTAATGCGGGACGCAATCGCCCACAAATTCGACCTGGACCTGGACCGGGCTCCGGTGATGTTAACCGTGCGTGGGCGCACCCGAGAGAAAGATGGTCGCATCCACACAGACTCGACGGCCAAGCGGGTCACGGTGCTTCTGTATCTCAACCGCCAGACCGATGCCTGGATCAAACAGGAAGGCTGCCTGCGCCTGTTGCGCAGTGCCACGGACCTCGATGATTACGCCGTCGAGGTTCCCCCGGTAAACGGCACGTTGCTGGTGTTCCCAAATGGCCCAACGACTTTTCACGGGCACCGCACCTTCGTCGGCCAGCGACATGCCATTCAGCTGAACTACATGGCTGACGATGCGCGTGCCCGGAGCGAGATGCGACGACACCGCTGGTCTGCCTTCACCAAGCGCTTCGTCGCAAAATGACCCTGGTCAACTGGCTCCTCGGCCTTGCGGCGCTGGTTGTTTGGGTGGGTCCCTTCGCCTGGTATTTCAAGGACGAGATTCGAACATTCCGGGCACGGCGCTATGACAAGTGGTTCCGAGAGGACTAGAGCGTCCAGTTAGGTGAAGGCTACGTCCTGCTTAACGAGCAACCGCAGCAACCCTATTGCACGAGCTTGCCGCAGTGACGTAGCAGCCGCAGCATCGCTGCAGGCGGGCATGGTGGAGCTGAGGTCCGTCGAACTCACGTCCCCGCCTGTCCAGAGGTGTTCCAAAAGGATGTTTTACTCAAGTTAGTTAGCCGGGTATCGTCCTGAGGCGTCGCGGCTTGTCCCGTGCAATCCCAAGCGCTAGTGTGGGCTGAGATGTGGGCTAAGGGACGCGGTGCGACATGGGCAAGCTCACCGCCTTGGCTATCAAGCGCCAAAACAAGGCCGGGCGTTATGGTGACGGAGGTGGGCTTTGGCTTCAGGTCCGCGACGCCGATCACAAGAGTTGGCTATTCCGCTACACTGTAAGCGGTCGACAGCGGCAGATGGGCTTGGGTTCCATCGAGACGGTTTCGCTAGCTGAAGCGCGGGACGCTGCAGTCACCGCACGCAAAAAGCTCGAATCAGGCGCCGACCCAATCCAGGCAAAACGGCAGAAGGCGGCTGAGGAGAGTGGCCGCAACCGGAGCACCTTCAAAGAAGTGGCGGAAATGTATATCGCTGCCCACAAAGCTGGGTGGCGGAACGCGAAGCACGCGTGGCAGTGGGACGCGACCCTTAAGGCCCATGCCTTCCCCGTTTTCGGCGACAAGCCGGTCGGCACCGTCGACACTGGCGACGTCATGCGCGCGCTGGAACCGATCTGGCACACGACGTCCGAGACTGCATCCCGCCTTCGAGGCCGGATTGAGGTGATCCTCGATTACGCCAAGGCCCGAGGCTGGCGGGAGGGTGAGAACCCAGCCCGGTGGCGCGGGCACGTCCAGAATCTTCTTCCGGCTCGGGACAAGATCCTCAAAGTGCAACACCACCCGGCGCTCCCGTGGTGGGAGGTCGGCGCATTCGTGACTGAACTGCGGGCGGAAGTTGGTACCAGCGCCCGAGCCGTGGAGTTCATCATCCTCACCGCCGCGCGGACGGGGGAGGCATTTCTTGCAACCTGGGGCGAGGTGGACCTGGAGGCGAAGACCTGGCGCATCCCGGCGGATCGGATGAAGGCCGGAGTGGAGCATACGGTGCCACTCAGCCAGCCAGCGGTTGTGCTATTAAAGGCCTTGAAGCCAGACAACACGCTCCCGACCGACTTCCTGTTTCCTGGCAAGCGAGCGGGCAAGCCGCTTTCCAACATGGCGGGGGCCATGCTGCTGCGACGGATGAAGCACGGCGACATCACTGTCCACGGCTTCCGATCAACTTTCCGCGACTGGGCGGCCGATGCGACGGGCTATCCGCGAGAGGTAGCCGAGGCGGCATTGGCCCACATCCTTGGGAACAAAGTCGAGGCCGCCTATCGCCGATCGGACCTCTTGGCCAAACGGGCCATCCTCATGGAGGATTGGGGGCGGTTCTGCGCAGACCCCGTCGTTCGACAGGCTGACGTTATCCACCTCCATGCCGTCCAAATATGAACCATTTGTAATGACGATTTTCCTTCGAGCTTGCTGGGTGCCGGGGTCACCATTTCTGTATGCCGCCAGTTGGTGCGGTGCCTTGGAGTCTGATGATGCCTGCCGCCCCCGCCCTGGAACCGATCGCGGTTCCAATTCCCCAAGCTTGCCTGATCAGTGGTCTCAGCCGCAGCGGCCTCTACCGGGAGCTTGCGTCTGGAAAAGTGCGCGCAGTGAAATCAGGCACCAGGACGCTGGGATTCGCCGACATCTTGCGCGAGCACGTGACGGGGCTGCCGGAGGCAAGGTATCGGAACGCCGCCTGTTCATAGGCCTATTAAATGCTCAGTGGATGGTCAGGTGAGTTATCCGGACCCCAGCGCCCTTCCACCTGGGCACACCATGTCGGCCTGCGAGGTTCTTTGCTGGATCGGATATCGCAGAGCGATCCCGAAGGAAATTTATTTCGCCCCGCTCAGTGAGGCTCCCGCTCGATCGACTACAGCGGACTTGGAGGCATGCCTTCATAACGCTGTCCCAGATCCGAAGCCTACGGTCGATCCGATGACTGATGCGGAACTTCATTTGATGGCCGCACTTCGAGTGGGGGCGGTTCGTGCGATCAGCCTGAGGAGTAAAGACTCAGCCATCGACCTTCCTGTTGATGCATTTCGTTTCCACGTCACCGTCAATGTCCGTGGGCACCTAGAGCCCGATAGCGCATGTTCGCGGGGCGACTATCAGCTTGCTGTGGCAGAGCCGTCGTACGGGGAGCTCCGGTTTTACACCGCAGAAGTTTTGGCTTTCTGGCCGGCGCATCTCATCAACGGTGAGAACAAGACTGAGAAACCCGCGAAGATGGCCCAGCACCCACGCCCGTCAGACGCCGCAGTCGCGCTTTTTTATAAAACCTGGCGCGATGCGCGACCAGATGGCTCCGGAACGCCGACAGAGAAGGAGATCAGGGAGGCGTTCTCAAGCAGTCCACATCCGGGCGCCCGCATCAGCCAAATACGAGCGGCGCGGGACAAACATGAGGCGACGCGGAACACCCGGGGGCGGCCGAAAAAAGCGTAGCCATAATTCGCCGCCAAGAAAGACGGCGGCGAATTATCGAATTTAGACAGCGAATTTTGCCCTCTGCATCGTCTCCCCAGGCGCAACGGATTGTCCCGCGCCGTGTGGAGATGAACGATGCACCCAGGTGCCTTCCAGCGCCTCCGTGAGGCAAGTCTAGATCCGATTGCCCTGCCGATCGCCGAGGCGGTCAGCTTCTCTGGCATGAGCCGTAGCGCGGTCTACCGCGAACTTGCCAATGGCAACCTGCGCGCCGTCAAGTCCGGCAGCCGAACCTTAGTCCTGGTCGAATCGATCCGGATTTACCTTGCTGGATTGCCTGCCGCGACCTTTCGCCCAGCGAAGGCCGCCTAAAACAAACCCCCGCGACGCGACAGGCGTGCGGGGGTCCGGTAGGCGAGAAAAATCTGTCGGCGGCACCGAACAGATAGCCCAGCCAACCGCACTTCGCAAGCGTCTTCGCGTCCCAACCAAAAGGACGCGCCTATGTATCACCGTGACTCTCTCGACACTCTCCGCCTCCAGCGCGGAGTGGAACACCTCCACAAACTCGGCGCACGTGCTACGGCCGAGGCCCTTGCGGAAGTCGCCGACCGGATAGGCGGTTGGCCCGCGCTGCTGTCGGTTCTCACTGAATACGAGCGGCGGCTGACGCCAGCGATGGTCCGGGCTGCAGGCGGTGACCGATTCCCGCCGAAGCCGCTGCGGAGGGTCGGCCTATGAGCGCCGTCGTGATCATTGAAGATTTCCGCATGATGGCCAAGAACACCTTGCGGGGGTTTGTGCGGGTGCGGCTGCCGAGCGGCATGGTGCTCCACGACGTAGCAATCCACGTGCGAGAAGACCGACAGTGGGCCTCGCCCGCTGGCCGCCCTGCGATCGGCAAGGAAGGCGCGCAGATACGGGATACGGCCGGGAAGCCGATGTTCAACCCGACAGTGTCCTTCGTCGACAAGACCACGGCGGACAAGTTCAGCAAAACCGTGCTCGACGCCCTGCGCACCTCACATCCGGAGGCGTTGGTATGAGCCGCAAGCTTTCCTCGGCCGAGATCGGCCGCTTGGTGGACGTCACTGCTCAGCTCGGCCCCTGGGCAATGCCGGTGGTTGAGGCGCTTCGATCCGGCATAATCGCAGTTCAGTTTCTTGTCCGCGACCAAAGGGCACCGCTCGACGTAATGCGTCGGCTAGACCGGCCGCTGTTGGTCTGGATTGGCGATGACGACGATCTGTCCTGTGGCCCTGATGGATGGCGATGCGCCCTCCAAGTCACACGCTGGGCGAAAGGTGGCATCGTCTACGCGGCTGGGGGTGAGGCCCACCACTATGCGATCGCTGTCCAAGGCACACTGGTTGAGCGCCGGTTTGTGCTCATCGAGACGAGCAGCCAGCACGCACTGGCCTGGGCGGATCTGATGCAGGGAAAGCCTACGCTGGGGATCTTGCCTCGGAGCGGGCCGCACCCGGTGGCGTCAAAGGAGACACGGCATTGAGCGCCGCCAGTCTGCCCGTCATTATCTCGACCTTCGCGAACGGCAAGCCGGATGGCCCGGCCTACGGTCGCCACTCACATACGACCTGGGGCGAGCTATGCGACTATCTGCGCCAGCGCCGCGAGGGCGAAAAGGATGGCCCATGCTTCGCCACCGCCACGTTCTGCCTGGAGCCGACCGAAAAGCCTGACCTGGAGTTGGTGCGCCGGCTCAAGGCCAACGTCACGGCCCGGACCATGATCGCGCTGGATATCGAGACGAACAAGAAGACTGGAGAACTACCGCCGGCACTGCCCGATGCAATCGGCGCCGCCAAGCGAAGCGGATGGGCCTGCGCGGGCTACACCAGTCACAATCACCAACCCGACACGGACGTGCGCTATCGCCTGATCCTGCCGATGACGGCGGCGATCCAAGCCGAACTGCCCTGCCCGGAGGTGGTATCGGAGCATCTCGGCTTGCGCGGTGTGCTGGACACCTCGAAGATTGGTGCCTCCTCCTTGTTCTACTTCCCAAGCTCCCCGGCCGGCCAGCTGTCCCTGCACGAATGCATTGTGCAGGACGGCTCGCCGCTGGACACCTACAGGCTGCTCACAGTAGCCGGCCGGCTGCACCGGGCACGGGAGGCGGAACGGGCACGGATTGCGGCCGAAGCGCACCAAGAGGCGGCGGCCCGCCGTGCCGAGCGGCTTGCGGCGGGCTTTTATCCCGACGACAGCCTGATCGAAAAGCTGCGCGCGCAATATAACCTAGCCGACGTGTTGGTCGCGCGCGGGTATGACAAGGCAGGCACCAAACTCCGCCACCCCAACTCCAGTTCCGGCATGCACGGCGCCGACATCAAGACGTTCGGCGGGATTGAGCGCGTCTTCAGCCACAACGCGACCGATCC
>CAXTWC010000038.1:0-32805 GCA_964247805.1 uncultured Acetobacteraceae bacterium
AATGCTTTCGTGACTTCAGCCCTGTCTCGGTCGATGGAAACGCGCAACGTCCACAGCGAGTCTCGGTCCCAGGAAGCCACTGCCGTGAGAGCATCGAGAGCGCGGATCTTGCCTTGAATTTCGCCCTCGCTTGTGGCTGCCCTATCTGTGATTTGCCCTGCCAGATATTCGACGCAATTGATTATTGCGGCCTGCTGGCGGCGAGCGACCGCAAAGTCAGCCTCTGAGCCGTTGCGTGCCTCGACACTGTTATATGGACCGTCAGGTGAATTGCTTTTGGCAATCAGACCGACAAGTTCGTCACAGTCTCCAAGAAGCGACGTGTCATAGCCGCGTCGCCGTGGCAGAGGCCCCTCTTGATAGCTGCCGTCACCCTGAATGCTCATCTCGCTCATCGCGGTCGTTCTCCATGTGCGCCGGGCCGTCCGCGAGGCAGGTCAGGCGGTAATTATGGTAAACGTCTCAAACCAATCATCAGTGTTGAACTAAAGGGTCACGCGCCGGTGCCGTTTTCCTCGAAAAGTCGCTGGCGCGTTTGGGGGCGATAGTGCCGGTAACTTGTACTCGAATCCAAGTGGTACCAACAGACGGTTAAGGTCACGAAAAAGACGCAGACGAGCAGGCCAATGCACGTTAAGCACGCAATAGCCGCACCGCGGTGAGCCCGTTATGCCGAATCTGCGTCATTTTGTTCATGTCGGTCTCTCCATGCTTGCACTCAGTCGCACGGTCCGCGTTGATTGACGTCGTCAGGGGTCCTGACTAAGCATTTCAGTCAAACAGCGCAAGCCGATGCGAACAAACGAGCCGCAGTGGCGGGAATCGATGATTCCAGTGTTACCATGCCTCGCCTGGTTATTGGTGCCGAGGCATTGTCCGTGGTTGGGGGCGAGTTGGCCTGCCTGGGGGTAAGCCGCCCGTTGCTGCTCAGCCATCGTGGAATAAAGCGGGCCGGCGCCGTCGCGGCCGCGCTGCGGGCGCTTCCCGGGACGAGCGCTCCGTTCCTGGACGTCCCAGAGAACCCCACGCTCGCGGGCGCCGATGCCGCTTTTGCCGGATTAGTCTGTAGGCACCCCCGACGCCACTTGCCCCAGCGCCGCCCCACGTGACGGCGCTTGCGCTAGCGATGCCAGACTGGTAAGTCTACCTTACTATTAGGTGCCACCATCTGCGACTGCGGGGCACTCGACAGGGGGCTACGGGCGTGACGCAAACTGCTGGCTTGCGGGGAGTGCGCGTGCCGCAACGCACACGCGGAACCGAAAGGGTCGCCTCGATGAGCGGTCAACTCGACGGCCGGCGATTGTTGTTCCCTGGTTCGGCTGCTTATACGCGGCTGCAGTGCCAGACCCATTTTCTGGGGAGGCGGTTAGAACCGAGGCCGAAGCGGCCGCCGGGGAACAGGCAGACGAAGCCACCGAACGATCCTTGTCAGATGGCGCAGCTGGCAGGGAAGTACCCGCACCTGCAAAGAGCGCTCGCAGGGGCAAGTAACTTTGCCCAAAGCAACGGTCACGTGTTAAGCGTGGTCGTTTCCTTTTAGCAGTAATATGCGCAAGCCTGTTACTGAGAGCTATTCAGATCATTCGGCTTTATACCGGGGGATTAAAGAATTCGATTGTGGCGTTAAACGTGAAGACAACCCCTTTACTGGAGAGGATGCCAGAAAGTGGTTTCAGGGATGGGATCTCGCCAAACGCATACCACTAGACGGTAGCTACCACACTGCAACTAGCTCCGAACGATAGGACAGTCCGGGCGGCCTACGAGCCGATCGTCGACAGCATGGTGATTGTGGACACGCCCGATTGGGCTCCATTGGCTGGAAACTCGGAATCGGCAGCCGTGCGCAGAAGCGCTACTTCAGGGTCGGCCGATCGAGAAGACGCGCGCTGTCACTGGCGACGATGTGACCGACTAGCAGGCGCGAGTACGACCGCTCTCGCAGGCTGCCATACGGCAGAAGGATACGGAGCAGGTGCTGGGCACAGGTGGTCGGCTCCAGGCGTGTCAGGTCAGGTGGCTGCAAGAAATCGCGGCGCACCACCGTCAACGGCTCGCCACTGTCGTCCAATGCTCCGTCCTGCAACAGATCAGCCGCGCAGCGACGCGCTCGCTGTCCTCCCGCAGAAAATCGGACGGTAGCGGTGCGCCTAGAAGGTGCAGCACGTTTCGGACGACCGGTACAGGCGGACACCCCTGGGTGTACCGACGATCGGCCGATTGATGAGGGTCGGGTGTTGCTCACGTGGTCGGACAGCGTCGGGTTGTCTAATCTGAGCTCGGCGACCCGTCGCTTTCTGGCGCAGGAGGGCGCGCAGCGTGATGCCGATGAATATGGCCTCCAGCAGGGCCATGTTGAACGCCTGACCGGCCAGTTCACCAAGACGGTGACAGAGGTACCGCGCCAATGCGCCCGCACTTGGCCGAGCGCCGCCAGGTCAAGCTTGAGCAGCATCGACACGACCACCAGCCAAACCAGGGCGGCGGTTGGGAGGTTGACTTGCGCCAGGGAAAATGATGCCGAGGACGTGAAGTGGGGCCGGGAAGACCTGGTCCAGGACTATGCACAGCGTCAGCCATCCCTCGGTTACGCCCATGGCACCTCACTCGGGCGGCCGAGCGCCGTGTCGCACTCATGCTGGCGCGCCCGTCGTGACGCGCAGCAGGAAGCAGCCGCACAGCTCGCGATTCGGGGCGCAACATGCGCCTTGATGGCGTTTCGGGAGTGCAGCACACTGCCGCCATGGCGCGCATCGCGCCCGGGTCCGCTCTGTCCCCCTGACGGTGCTTTCGCCCGTCGTCAGGAATGTCTCCCGAGACACGCCTTGTGGATCGGTGATCCAGGACTTTCACGATTGCGCGTAGCAGCAGGTGGTCGCGCCTTCGTTGAATATCGGCCGGTTGCTTGTCGCAGCCGGTCATAGACTTCTTATCGCCTGATATACCGCGTCTGCCACTCAGGATTCAGCCTTGGAAAGCGGGCCTCCTTCCGACATCGACGGCGAGCCGGCAGATGTGAGTATTGGCGGGATCGCCGCTGCACCCCGTCGCTGCGTGAAGCAGGCGGCCTGTGCAAGGGGGCACCTCCTCATCGCGCTCTGCGCCGGCAGCGGCTTGTGCTCGCCAAGCGAAGACACTTTTCAAGCCTACTTTGTTCATGCTGAGGTGACGCGTAGGGCAGAGTCTTTTAGTGATTTACTTCGCGCGCTACCGCGCTACCGCTGGGTTGTCGAACGCAGCTTCGCGTGGCTGATCGATTCCACCGCCTCACGATCATCCATTACGCATGCAGTGCTCTCGCCTGCTCCATCATCTGCATGCGCGCAATCAATCAACGCATCTGGATGGCGCTATAAATAAAGCGACTTGATTGCTCTAACATGATCAACCGCCCTTGCTTGGTATCGCTAGGGTCTGTTCGCATCTGAGTTTTAGTCCCGCGCAGTGGATTACGTCGTAGCAGGCCGAGCGCCTTTTGATCGGCCTATTGCTTCGTGGCTGCATCATAGTAGGTGAGGTCGTAATAGTGTGCCGGCTCGGCGAGCGTCTTGTGTGGCATGGCGTAGGCTTCCCGTATCTCCAGCACGGTCTTCACGCCCGCGACGTCGATGGCTGCCTTGCGGTCGAACCCGGTCTGGGGATCGAGGAAGACCGAGTAGGATTGCATGGCGATGTCGGCACTGGCGCCGGCCAGGTGCTTCTCAAAGATCGCCAGCGCTTCCGCCTTGTTCGCCGGGTCGTAGAGCCAAGTCACCGCGGCAATGTAGGCTTTGATATAACCGATCAGCTCGTCGCGATGCTCTGGCGCCCAATTCCGCCGCACCGCGGCGACGACGCCCTGGTAATGGCCTAGGACGGAGATGGCGGTACCGAGATCATTGAAGCCCTTGGCCGCCGCGAGGAACGTGAAAGGCGGGACGGACAGGGTGCCCGCCTGTGCTCCGGCGATCACACCGTCGAAGCGTTGCTGAAAGCCGCCGGCTTTGACCAGACTGTAGTCGCCGTCATCGAGGCCCCGCACCTTCAGCATCTTGCGCAAGACGAAGGCGTATCCGGTGGTGAAGGCATCGACCGACAGCGTGGTGCCGCGCAACGCGGCAAACGTCTTGATATTTGGGGCGGTGAGTAGGGACAGGAACCCGTTGTCGCTGCCCATCACGGCAACGATGTCCGGTGTAACTTCGGTCGTGGCCTCGCCCTCTCCCTCCATGTAGGCGATCAAGTTGTCGATCGCTGTCATGGCGATGTCGAACTTGCCGTCGATCAATCCTTCCATTTGCGCCAGGGAGCCCGGCGTCGGGATTAGGTGGACGTCGAGGGCATTGGCGGCGAAGAAGCCCTTATCTTGAGCGACCCAGACCGGCCACACCGTCCCTGAGTTGAACACGTCGACGTCGAGCCGATGAAGCGCCTGCGCTTGCGCCGCCGATCCGTAGATAAGGCAAAGCGCAAGCATGATCCATAGTCGAGCGGTTCCTAGCATTGCTTCCTTCCCCAAAACGGCCCAAGGCATCAGTCTACCAAGGCTGATGCCGTCAGGCATATCCAGTAATCCGCCTCAGCAAGCTCGCGAGATCGCCGGGCAGGTCATTTCCCCGCCAGGCCACATGTTGGTCAGGGCGGATCAGGGCAAAGTGCGCGCCATACAAACTCGGTAGGCGCGAGTCATGCGGCGCCACCACGTCGAACGGCATGCCGAGGCCGGCCGCAGGGCGGTGGAAGGCGTTCACGCCCTCGGCGTTGCCCCCCAGCACGAGAAGGGTAAGGCCCACGCCAAAGTGGTCGTAGAGCGAGCTGCCATCGGCGAGCCACGCGTGCGGTGCCAGGCAGCCAGGGTAGGCGGACGGCGTGTAGTCGCGGAAATGCTCGGGCGGGGGATCGGCCGGATCCTCGGCCAAGATCGAGGAGCCCTGGTAGCGCGCGCCGAGCACGAGGCCCAAGGTATGGAACTCGCGGTCCTTGGTCTGCGCGATGGTGGCACCGACCTCGCGGCGAACGGCCTCGGCAGTCGGGCCGTCCTGCTCCAGTTCGGGGCGGGCGAAGGCGTTGCCTAAGCTGGCGTAGTTGATCTGCGATTCGTGGATCGTGCGCGCGTGCACCGGACGGCGCTCGGTCTGGTACGTGCCGAGCAAGTTGGGGCCGCCCCAGCCCTGCAGCGTGGCTGCCAGTTTCCAGCCAAGGTCCACCGCGTCCCCAATGCCCATGTTCATGCCGAACCCGCCGAACGGCGGATGCAGGTGGCAGGCGTCGCCGGCCAGGTGAACGCGGCCGCTCGAGTAGGTGTCGGCAACCAGGCTGTGGGCGGTCCACGGGTCGGCGCGGATTACCTCGATGTCCAGGTCCGCGAGCCCGGTGCCGGTGCGGATGAGGTGGACGGGATCGACGCCCTCCGGGTCCGCGTTGCCGGGCAGCTTGGTCGCCATGAAGAACCACAGCCCGTGCATGTCCATGGGGCCGAGCAAGCCCGGAACTTCGCCGTTCACCATCCAATACATGATGGCGTCGCCCAGCGTAGCCCGGGCGCGCAGCTCGGGCGCTCGGAAGATGATGCTGTAGTTGCGTAGGCCGTCTTTGGATCCAACCATCTTGGCGCCGATCGCCTCGCGCACGGAGCTGCGGGCGCCGTCCGCGCCAACCAGATAGGCGCTCTGCACCATGCGGGCCGTGCCGGTGCGCAAGTCCACGATCTCGGACACCACACCGTTCGCGTCCTGGTGGAAGCCCTTCAGCTCGGTGTCGAAGGTGACGGCAACGCCGGGCAGCCCGGTCGCGTGAGTGCGCATCACCTCCTCGACCGTGTATTGCGGGACCCATTGCGCCTCCTCGGAATAGCGCTCATCCCGCACCCGGCGGCCGTTGAACGCGTTCTCGAAACGGGCCAGTTCATGGCCGTTCATGCGGGTCGCGAACACCACGTCCGGCGGGTAGTCCGGCGCGATCGGGGAGGCTTGGCGCAACGCATCCGCGATGCCCCAGCGGCGCAAATGCTCGCGCGAGCGGACGTTCGTGGTCTTGGCGCGCGGGCTCAATCCCACTCGGTCGTTGCGCTCGACCACCAGGCAGCCGATGCCGCGGTGGCCGAGCTCGATCGCCAGCGACAGCCCGACCGGGCCGGCGCCGACCACCTGCACGTCGGTGCGGCTGATCATGGTGCGTTCGCGGTCTCGTAGTTCACCACGAAATCGGCCGGTGGGTTGGGGCCCCAGACGTAGAAGGCGTCGTGGCCGGGGTGGTCGTCGGCCGGCCAGTCGCAATCGACGGGGATGTAGTCGATATCGGAGGAGTATTCGGCGTAGCTGCCCCACGGGTCGCGCACGTAGTGGAAGAAGTTGGACCCGAGCACGTGCCGGCCCATTCCCCACCCGGCGGAGAAGCCGCGGTCGGCCATCTGCATCCCGCCGAGGCCGACCTCGTGGATCGAGCCCACGTCCCAGCTCAGATGGTGCAGGCCGGGTCCGTCGGACTTGGCGAAGGCCACCATGTGGTGGTCGCTGCCGTGGATGCCGTGCATGAACGCGATCCCATCGCCCGACCGGTCCGACAAGCGCAGACCGACCACGGCGTGGTAGAAGCGGATCGCGCGGCCGATGTCGCTGCAAAACACCAGCACGTGCGCGAGCCGGCGGGGGCGGACGGTGGGCGCCCTGGAGCGGGGGTGCGAACCCTGCACGCCGGGCGGGCTGGAGGGGTTGTGCTGGACCGCCTTTTCGTTAGGCGAGCTTTTCTCGGCAACGCGGATCTCGATGAGGGTGCCGTCCGGGTCGCGGAACCAGATGCCGTTGCTCTCGAACCCGGCCGGCGGATCGAGCTGCTGGACGTCGTTCTGCTTCAGGCGGGCGCGCAAGCCCTCGAAATCCTCGGCATAGGCCCCGAACGAGAGATAGGTGAGCTTCTTGCCCGCGCCCTCGCCGACGCGGCCCCAGCGGTGATCGTGCCCGGCGGTGTAGAGGCCGAGGCCATTGCCCTCCTCCCGCACGTCCAGCCCAAAATCGGTATAGAATGTCTGCGCCTGCTTCAGGTCGGGAACGACGAAGTTGAAGTGGTCCACCGAGTGCACGCCGAGTTCCCCCGGGCGTTTGGGCTGCGGCTGTCTCAGACTCATGATTTGCGTCATGGCTTGGTCCTCCGGTGATGCCTCTTGCCGGGGCGGCTGGTTATCGGTTCAGACGTTGGTCAAGCTGTAGCTTCATCCTCGACCGGGTTCACCAGAATGCCGAGACCCTCGACCTCGACCTCGCACACATCGCCCGGTTTCATCCATAGTGGTGGCTTGCGTGCCAAGCCCACACCAGCGGGCGTGCCGGTGACGATGAGGTCCCCGGGTTCCAGCGTGATGGCCTCGCTGATCACGCAGATGAGCGTCTGCACATCGAACACCATGTCGTCGGTCGAGGCGTCCTGCACGACTTGGCCGTTCAGGCGCGTGATCAGGCGCAAGCCTTTCGCACCCGGCGGCAGCTCGTCCGTGGTCACGAAAGCGGGGCCGAATGCCCCCGTGCCGTCGAAGTTCTTGCCGACAGTCCATTGCGGGGCCTTGAACTGGTAATCCCGCACCGACCCTTCGTTGAACAGCGAATACCCGGCGACGTGGCTGAGCGCATCTGCCGCCGCTATGTGACGCCCTCGCTTGCCGATGATGGCGACGATCTCTCCCTCGTAGTCCAGTTGGGCAGAAATGCGGGGCCGAATCATCGGCGCCTTATGCGCGATCATGCTTGACGCAAAACGCCCGAACAGCGTCGGGTAATCCGGCTGCTTGAAGCCGCTCTCGGCCGAATGGTCCGCATAGTTCAGCCCGACGCAGATAATCTTGGGAGGCATCGACAGCGGAGGGAGGTAGGTTATGGCGCTCTCATCGATAATACCCGCATCTCTCAGCCGCACATGGGCTGCTTCCAGGGCGTCCGGCCCAGCTGCGATCAGTTGCTCGAGGTGACCGGGGTAGCTGGCGTGTTTCTCGCCGATGCCGCGCAGTTCGCCCCCGGTCGTCGTCACGCCGAGGCCACGGCCCTCAGCGTTGTGGTAGGCGATAAACCGCATCGCAGCCTCCCTTACCTTAATTCATATGCAAGTAGACGGTGCACGGCGATGACAGGAAGATGGCAAATTGATCCAACTGATAAGGTTTCCGTATCCCCGATGAAGCTGCATCATTTCCGTGACGTTGTGGCCATCGCCGAGCAGGGAAGTCTGCGCGCCGCCGCTCGCCACCTGCAGCTCGCGCAGCCGGCGCTGACCCGCAGCCTGGGTGAGTTAGAGCGGGAGTTGGGAGCCTCGCTGTTCGAGCGGCAGGCACGTGGCATGGCGTTGACGCCTATGGGCCGAGCCTTCGTGCAGCGGGCGACCGCGATACTGAATGAAGTGCGTCGGGCGCGGGACGAGGTAGATCAACTGCAAGGCGGCATACAGGGCAGCGTCGTGGTAGGGTTGTCCATCGCCCCGCATATTGCATTGCTGCCGATGGTGCTCGGCCCGTTCCGGACCCGCTACCGGGCGGTGCGGCTGCATGTGATCGAGGGGCTGTACCCCACGCTAGAAAGCGGTCTGAAAGACGGCAGCGTAGATTTCTACGTTGGACCTGAGCCGGAACGCCCCGTCGGCCAGGATTTGCAGCAGGAGTTGCTGTTCACCAACACGCGCACCGTCCTGTGCCGCCGCAACCACCCGCTGGCTGAGGTCCGCTCGCTCGCTGGTTTGGCAGGTGCGGAGTGGGCCACGACGTCCATCACGCTGCGGGCAGAGGAGGAGTTGGGCGAGGTGTTCGGCCAGCACGGCCTGCCGCCGCCCGTGCTCGCGCTGCAGAGCCAGTCGGCGCTGACGCTGATCGTGTCCATCGCGTATAGCGACCTGCTGGCGATGGTCCCAGTGCAATGGATGGCGTTCGCCCCCACTGCTGGCGTACTGCAGACGATCCGGGTGCGCGAGGCGCTGCCCGCGCCGGCCATCGTGCTAATTCACCGCGCCGGCCTCCCGTTGACGCCCGCTGCAACCTACCTCGCCGACCTCATGCGCAAGGCAGTCCCCGGTTAGCAAAACGCTTCGGTTACCCGCCGGGCAATCCAAGAAGCCGGTCCGCATTGCCATGTGCGAGCTTGATCCTGTCCGCCTCCGCGATGGGCAACGAACGGACGAAATCGGTCGCCTTCTTGTTCGGGCTGAACGGGTAATCGACAGAGAACAGGATCCGGTCCGCCCCGAACGTCGACAGCAGCGCCGTCAGCGGCGGCAGGCTGAAGAATCCGCTCGTCGTCACCCAAACCTGGTCGGTCATCGTCTGCGTGACCGTCCGTGTCAGCCGGTCGCGCGCTTCGTCGGCGAACACCTGGTCGAACCGGGCAAACATGGCCGGCAGGCCCTCGCCCATGTGCCCGATGATGAGTTTAAGTTTGGGATGGCGGTCCAGCGTACCGGACAGGACGAGGCGCAGCACGTGGATGGCCGTCTCTGAATGCCAGCCCCAGCCGGCGATGGACAGCAGCAAGCTCGAATGCCCGGGCAGGCGGTCGTAGTAGACCTCCCGCACGGCGGGCGGCGGCGGCGCCGGATGAAGATACAGCGGCACGCCAAGCTGCTCGAAGCGGGCCAACAAGGGCTCGAATTTCGGATCGTCGAGGAACAGCCCGCCGGTGGTGCCGTTCACCATGCCGCCGAGGAACCGGTGCTGCGCCACGCAGCGCTCCAGCTCGTCGGCAGCGAGATACGGCGCCGATGTCGGCAAATGCGCGAAGGCAGCGTAACGGTCCGGATGCTCGGCGACGGTCTGGGCTAGGCGGTCGTTGATGTCGTGCGCCAGGTCGGCCCCCTCTTTGCCTGGTAGCAGGTCTGCCCCTGCCTGCGCCACGGACAGCACTTGCAGCGTGATGCCAGCCGCATCCATGTCGGCGAGCCGGGCGGCGCCGACATCCTGCAATTGGTCGCGCCTGGCCACGACTGGGGGCTGGTGACCGCCAGGGGTTAGGCCGCGGGCGACGATGGCCTCCGGCCGGATCCGCGCCGCCAGGTCCGGGAATGTGCAGTGTTCCTCAAGTGCCACGATCCGCATAGGAGGCTCCTTCCGTAAGGGTCGTGCCATAAACGGTGGCACGTGGTCCGTCGCTTTCGGCATTCTTTAATTCTTAGCTGGACACTACGGGCCGGCTCCTCGGGGCCGCGTATCTTGGCAATCCCAGTGCTGCCGCCGCCGCAAGCAGGCCAAGGCCCGTGAACAGCAACAAGCCGGGCCGGTAGCCGCCGAGGCGGTCGAAACTTCCGCTCAGCAGTACCGGACCGAGGCCGGTACCGAGGATGTAGAGACCGAATGCGATGCCATACAGCCGGCCGAATACTGCCTGGTCGAAGTAGCGGCGCACGAGGTACGACACGAAGTCGACTTCGGCTCCGATCGCCGAACCCAGCAGGATGGCCGCGAGATAGCCTGCAGCTTGACCGTCTCCGAAGGCGAGTAGGAACGGCACACCGCCCGCGATGACGGCGACCGCGGCGAGCATGTAGGGTGCGTGCATCCGGTCCAGCACCCAGCCGAGACCGCCACGCACGATGACGACGGACAGCCCGGATAACCCGGCGAGGCGCGCGGCTTCGGGCGGGGTGAAGCCATGATCCACCATCATCGGGACGAGGTTGGCGAGCACGCCGACACTGACGGTCCCGAGCAGCACGAAAGCGACCGCCATCAGCACGTAGGCGCGCGTGCGCAGCATGGCCCCGATCGAAAGTGCGGTGCCGGCCCGGAGGGGGACTGGGCCGGGCACATTGCGGGTGGCAAGCAGCGCCGCCGGCAGCGTCACCACAAAGGTCAGCCCGCCGAGCGCCACGTAGGCCGTCCGCCAGCCGAAGTCGCCGAGCAGGAACTGCGCCAGCGGCGGCAGGACGGCGCCTCCGAGACCCACGCCCATCAACGCCAAGCCGAGCGCCAGACCAAGCCTGCCGTCGAAGCGCCGGACCATGATCGCGGAGTAGCCGAGCGGCGACGCTCCGCCGCCGAGCAGCGGTATGGCCGCGAACACGAGATAGAGGTGCCAGAGATTGGGAGTGAGCAGCCCGAGCGAGGCGACCAGGAGCGACAGCGCCACGAGCGAGCACAGGATGACGCGGCGCGGGCCGAAGCGGTCCACCAGGGCGCCCCAAACGGGCGCGGACAGGGCCAGCCCGAACTGGAAGAACGATAGCGCGGCGAACACGCCGGTGCGGCTCCAGCCGAACTCCGCCGTGAGCGGACGGACGAACACGCCGAACGAGTAGAGCGCCAAGGTTCCGACGCATAGGATCATGCCGACCGCGGACGCGCCGACAGCCAGCCAATCGCGGTCGAACCCCGCGGCCGCCAGAGCGGCATCCGGCGCCGCGTCGGCGGCAAGCGGGGGGCCAGCGGAGTGGAGGACGGATAGAGGGACAGCCTCGTCGTCGAACCCGCTGTGCATTGTCCGCTCCCGTTCAGCAAGTTCTTGCTCCGGACCTAACCGTCCGCGCCGCCTGCTTATTCGTCAGGACGCCTTACTAGTATGGACCGGGCATGGCTGCAAGGATCTGCTTACGCGCTGGCCCAAACGCTTCCGCCGGGACGTTCAGATCGGGTAGCGCCCCCGCCCGCGGGTCAGGGTGATCAGCCGGATCTCGGTGAAGTCCTCCACAGCATAGGGGCCCGACCGTCCCCAGCCGCTTTCCTTCACGCCACCATTGGGCATGGACGGTTCGCTGGCCATCGTCGGGCCATTGATGTGGACCATGCCGCAGTCGAACTGCTGCGCCAGTTCGAGCCCGCGGTCCTGGTCGCTCGTCAGGATGCTGGCACATAGGCCATAGCGGGTGTCCGACGCTTTCGCCAACGCCTCCTCCGCGTCGTCCACAGCCTCGACGATGAGCACTGGCCCGAACGTTTCCTCCCGGGTGATGGTAGCGGCGGCGGGCACGCCGGTCAGGATCGTCGGGGCATAGACCCGGCCCTCCGAGTACCCGCCGGTGACGACCCGCGCACCAAGTGCCACGGCGTCCTGCACCCGCTCCTCGACCAGGCGAAGCGCGCGGTCGCTGATCAGCGGCCCGATCACGGTGCCGGGGACCGCCGGGTCGCCAGACTTCATGGTGCGCACCTTGGCTGCCAGCTTGTCCACGAACTCGTCGTGGATAGGCCGCTCGATCAACACCTTGCGGGCGTTCATGCAGATCTGGCCCTGATGGAATAACGCACTGAACGCGGTCGTGTCCACCGCCCCCACCATGTCCGCGTCGCGCAGGATCAGCATCGGATTGTAGCCGCCGAGTTCCAGCACGATCCGCTTGAGCGCCTGGCCGGCCCGCGCCGCCAGCATCCGCCCGATAGCGGAGGAGCCGGTGAAGTTGATGCTCCGCACCGCAGGGCTCTCGAAGAAGGCGTCGGCGACCGAGGCTGCCTCGCCCGGCGCATGCGTCACGACGTTCACCGTGCCGGGCGGAAACCCGGCCTCCTCCATGATCTCGGCGACCAGCAGCCCGGCCGATAGCGGCGCCTCTTCCGACGGCTTCAGCACCACCGTGTTGCCGAACACCATCGGCAGCAGCACGGTCCGCCACGCCAGGGTGAACGCGCCGTTCCAGGGCGAAAACCCCGCCACGACGCCAAGCGGCTTGCGAACCGCCAGGGCGAGACGGCCGGGCACGTCGCTGGGGATCACGTCGCCGACCGGCTTGAATACCCAGCCGGATGCATGGCGGAGCTGATCGGCCACCAGCTTGACCTGGTAGCCGGCAAAGCCGCCCCCGGTTCCGGCCTCCACTGCCATCACGCTGACGATCTCTTGCCGGCGCTTCTCAACGATATCGGCGGCCTTGAGGAAGAGGCGCTGCTTCTCGCTGGGCGGCATGGCGGCCCAGCCCGGGAAGGCAGCGTGGGCCGCCGCGATGGCCGCCTCCGCCTCCGACCGACCTCCGGCTGCGACGTCGGCGACAACCTGGCCGTTGAAGGGATTGTAGTCGGCGAAGGTCCGGCCCCCTGGCGCGGACCATTGGCCGTTGATGAAGTGTGTGGTGCGCCCGTTATGCCGGATCGGCGTCATCTCGTTCATGTCAGTCTCTCCCTGCTTGCACGCAGTCGCACGGTCCGCGTTCATTGACGTCGTCAGGACGCCTGACTAAACAGTGCAACCAGACAGCGCAAGCCGACGCGAACAGGCGAGCCGCAATGGGAGGCATCGATGGTTTCAGTGTTACCACTGCCGCGCCTGGTTTTTGGCGCCGGGGCATTGTCCATGGTCGGGGGCGAGTTGGCCTGGCTGGGGGTAAGCCGCCCGTTGCTGCTCAGCGATCGCGGCCTAGAGCGGGCCGGCGCCGTCGCCGCCGCGCTGCGGGCGCTTCCCGGGACGAGCGCTTCGTTCCTGGACGTCCCAGAGAACCCCACGCTCGCGGGCGCCGATGCCGCCTTTGTCACTTACTGCGCGACCGGCTGCGACGGCATCGTGGCACTGGGAGGCGGCTCGGTTCTCGACACCGCAAAATTCGTCGCGGCGCTTGCCGGGAGCGGCCTGGCCCGGGCCGCCGACATGCAAGGCAAGCCCGAGAGCTTCTCGGCGGTGGCTCCATTGGTGGCAGTCCCGACCACAGTCGGGACCGGCAGCGAGAGTTCGCCGGTCGCGGCCCTGCACGACGACCTGCACAGCCGCGCCGTGGGGACGCGCAGCCCGCATTTGGTGCCACGGGTGGCGATCTGCGACCCCGACCTCGCACGCACGCTGCCGCGGCGGCTGGTCGCGGCCACAGGCATCGACGCCCTGTCGCACTGCCTGGAGGGATACTTCTCCGAGCCCGCCAACCCGATCGTCGACGCGCTGGCGCTGGACGGCCTGGCCCGCGCCCACGCAGACATCATGGCCGCCGTCGAGCCCGGCGGCGATGCGGCGCGGGCCTCGCTCATGGCCGCCGCCTTCGCGGGCGGGGCGGCGATCCACAAGGGTCTCGGACCCGCTCACGCGGTTGCATTGGCGTGCGGCGACCAGACCCTTCATCACGGCATCCTGGTTGCCGCGGCCTTGCCGCTGATCGTGGCACTGGTGGCGCCCCACGCCCCTGCGAAGGCCGAACGGGTCGCTACGGCGCTGGGCCTGGCTGACGCGGCGGACATCCCGGACGCGCTTAAGGCGCTGAATCGCAGGCTGGGACTGCCTCGCAGCTACCGCGAGGCCGGCTACAGCGCTGGGTCGGTCGAAACGCTGGTCGACAGCATGGTCGCGAGCCCGTTCAACCGCGCGAGCCCCTACGTACCAACCCGGGACGAATATCGCGCCGTCACTTCCGCACTGGTCACCTGACCTCAGGGCTATGCCTGGATCGAGCACCAGGTTGGTGTATTCACTGCCCAGGGTCGTCCCGTGGTGGCGGCGATCAGGGAGGTTCGGACTTGCGCAGACAGAACGCCGTCAGACAGAGCGGAGACGTCGGACGACTGCTGCTAAGTGCTGCAGATACCTACATCCGAGAGAAGCTGGACGTCGTCCACGCGGGCGGGTTCGCGGATGTGACCGAGGCACATATGGCGCTCGTTCAGAACCTGGACCTGCACGGTACGCGCCTGACCGAGATCGCAGCGCGGGCAGGAATGACCAAGCAGAGCATGCTGGAACTGGTCGACAAGGCGGAAAGGCTGAGCCTCGTCGAGCGCCGCCCGGACCCGGACGACCAGCGGGCCAAGATGGTTACGTTCACGCCCGCCGGTCTTCGCATGCTCGCGCGGTTGCGCAAGGGTATCGCCGCGGCGGAACGTCACATGGCCGGCGCGGTCGGCGCCGCTTTCCTGGCTGAGATGAAGGAGCGCCTTGCGGCCTATGCCATAGCCCCTGTCGAGTGTCGGGCGGTTGCAGATAGTGACACGAAATGGCGCACCCGCAACGCCGGCCGTATGCTGGCTGCAGCGGCCCGTCTTTTCATTCGGGACGTGTTGCGCGAAGTGCACGAGGAAGGTTTCGACAAGGTGACGGAAGTACACCTGCGGCTGTTCCGCCACCTCGACCCGAACGGCACGCGCCTGACCGAGATAGCCGCGCGCGCAAGGACGACCAAGCAAACCATGGCGGAGCTGCTCGACAAGTCCGAGGCGCTGGGACTCGTCGCGCGGCAACCCGACGCGGGTGACGGGCGCGCTAAGATCATCGTCTTCACTCGGACAGGGCTTCGCCTGCTCGATCATATCAATCGAGGGACTGGGTCGGCGGAACAGCATTTCGCGGACGTGGTCGGCGAGTTGTTCGTAGCCGAGATGCTGGTCAACCTCGAGCGCTACCTGATAAGCCCCAGTCGGCTTCGGCCTGGCCTGGTTGCATAGAAGGTTGCGCTGTCCGACTGTGGTTGGTGAGACGCGGTCACGACTTGTCCGATGTCCCGGCTCTGGTCGCGCAAAAAGGTTCAGCAGCGTTCTGCCCAGGGAAGCCGCGGATCCCCCCGCCAGAAGAGGTGCAATCAACTGCTCTGATATAAGCCGACTAAGCAGATTAGTCTGTATGCACAACGACTTGCTCCAGCGCGCCGCGTCCGGTGTGTGATGGCGCTTGTGCTCGCGGAGCCGGACTGGTAAGTCTGCCTGACTATTACGTTAATGGTGCGAACCGCTGGCTTGCGCGGAGTGCTAGTGCCTAGGCACACGCTGAACCGAAAGGGGTCGCCTCGATGAGCGGTCAACTCGACGGCCGGCGATGGTTGTCTCTGTCTCCACAGCTTATATGGGCTGCAGCGCTATACCGTCTTGCAGAGATGCGCTTCTGCAATCTCCTTGTGCTGGTGATACAAGGATACAGAGGCTGTTGGGGCGTTGGGGCGACAGCCAGGGCTGCGTTAGGCGCCTCGAGCCGAGGCCTCTCGCAACGGCCATGAACTGATTGGGGCGCCACTGTGAACCAACTCGTTGTTACCTTTACCCGATATGAACCTCTCCTTCTAAGCGTCGCCCGCATCGTCGTTGGCTTGCTGTTCGTCGAGCACGGTACCAGCAAGCTTCTCAACTTCCCGCACAACACTGCCTACGATCATATGGAGCTTCTCTCTCTCGAGGGAGCATCCGGCTGCTGCGAACTGGTCTTCGGCTTCCTTGTAACCATCGGCCTGTTCACCCGCGTCGCTGCCTTCCTCGCTTCCGGTGAGATGGCGGTTGGTTACTTCCTGCTTCACGCACCACGCAGTTTCTTCCCGCTTCTTAACGGTGGCGAGGGAGCTGCAATGTTCTGCTTTGTGATGTTCTATTTCGCTTTCTCCGGGCCGGGGCCGATCAGTGTTGACGCAACAATTGGCAAAAAAAGTCTTGTTTGAAGCCGGGTAGCGTCGTGCTCGTGATGGACATCGACATGGCTGTGCGGTGTAGTGGACCACCCAGGGGGCGCCGAAATCACCTTCACCGAAGACTGACGTAGGCCAGAGCTGTTGGGAGGAGGGAATATCGTAGGGCAGTTCTCGCGCCGCTTCTGCGCCGCCGTCCTATGACGACGCTGGCCGCTAGTGGTCAAAACCTAACGTTGGCACCCGCCGCCTAGCTGCACGTCGCTTCTTCCCCGGTCGGTGCCGAACCTGCGCATGATCTCCCAGGGTATCACTGCGGAGTTTAATCAGGAAGTCGTTGGCCTTTGGTCTCCCGTGCAAGCGGGATGAACAGCAAACCGATGACGAAGACGATCGCGGTCAGCGCCATTGGGGTTCCGAGCGTGCCCATGGCGGCCACCAACCCGGCGAGCCCGAACTTCACCCCCGCGCCGACAAAATGGCCAATCGAGGTGCAGAAGCCGGTGAACACAGCATAGAACAGTATGGTTGCCGCAAGCACCGGGATCGTCCTTGGCCGGAGGCAGCCCAGACGCCGCTGAACACGCAGCAAATTATCGGGTTCTGGGCAGCGTGGTTCGGATGGATGCTTGGACGGCATGGATTCCATCATCTACGCGCTGGTGCTGGGTCCGGCGCTGACCGAACTGCTACTGAAATCGGGCATCGAGTCGATGCCCGCAAACGTCGGCTACATCGGGTCGCTGATGTTCGGCTTGTTCTTCGATCGCTAGCATCCAAAGCGCCTGCGGTGCAGGCCGACGACCTTGCCGGGGAAGTATTCAGCGAGCGCGAGGCTTGTCGAAAGGCGGCAGTTGCGGCGGCATCCGGCTTTCGCAAGCTTGACAATAGGGAACGATCCAAATGTCTCGCCTTTTCCTTCAATATCTTTCATAACTGATTGGCCGCATTCACCACCTGCTGGATGTCCCGACCTTGATCTCGCAATATGAGTTCGGCCGCATTGCGTCCCGGAAAGCCGCTGATGCCGCCACCTGGCGACGTGCAGTCGCCAGTTTGGTATAGCCCGGGGATCGGCAGGCGGTAGGGCGCAAAATTGCCAGGCCGGTTGTCGAACCCATGCACGCTGCCCCGCCACATGCTGGCATTCTTGCGCTCGGTGTCGAGTGGGCTGAACAGCATCTTGGCCAGGATCTTGTCCGCCGTAATGTTGGCCGTGTGCGCCATGTAACGCGCCATGATGGCAGCGGCGACGTCCTCCTTGATCTCGTCCCAATGCTCCGGGCCTTGCTTCAGCGCGTAGGGCATCGTGCCCTCGATCTTGACCAGCCCGCGACCCGGCGGCACTCGGCCGGTGTCGAAAACGGAGGGATGGGTGATCTGGAGCGGGTAGTCGTCAAGGTGCAATTCGCCCTGCGCATCGTCCCCGTTGAGCACGAAGATGCTGGCTGGATCCTCCATGAGCGAAGCCTCGGTGCTCTGGATAGTGCCGCCGGTGGCCAGCTTGTATCGAACTGGCTCGGCCAGGGCGTAGTGGAACTGGAACATCGCCATTTCCGGCTGCATCAGGTCCACGCTCCCGGCCAGCGCGTCGTCCCAGAGTTCGCGCGGAGTCATGGCCAGCACATGTTTGACGTGCATGGTGGAGATCACGCCCGAACCGGCCCGGAATTGCTGCCCATCGGCGCATTCCACGCCCCTGCACTCGCCACCCTCGATGATGATCCCGGTTACCGGCATTTTGGTCAGGATCACCCCGTTATGGGCCTCAATCACCCGCCCAAGCGCCACCGTGAGCATGCCCGAGCCACCCTTGGCGATCGCTCGGCCTTCCATGTGGCCGAGCATAGAAAAGGCCTGCAACCCGGTCCCGAGTTCGGCACCCATCGGGCCGTTGAACTTACCCCCGGACAGCGCTGCCGCCTGCATGTAGGGGCTCTGCCAAAGCTGCTTTGCCACGGCATATCCGGTCATGGCAGCGAGCGTTTTGGACTTGAGTTCGAAGGAGGTTTTCGCAGCTTGAAGCGCGGCCAGGCGCTTGAACGTCACAGCGTCCTGCTTCGAGACCTGCGCGATCGTCTCCGCGGTGCGGTCAGGATCGTTCTTGAACACGGTCAGTGAGGCGCCGTCGAGAAACGGATAGTGCAGGACGACATCGGGATGCATCTGCTCGTAGCCATACCGGTCGAGCTGCAGCTCGTTGCGGGCGAGCACGGGATTGTTGTTGATCAGCCCATGAACGCTCGAGCACCAATCCTCGTGGAAGCCAGCCAGCATGTTGTCGTTGGTGCGGCAGCCGCCGCCGATCTGATCCTCGGCTTCCAGCACCAGGACACGGTACCCGGCCTTACTGAGATACGCGGCACAGATGAGGCTGTTATGACCTGCACCCGCCACAACGTAATCGTAGAGCACGGTGGTCGATAGACGCGGTCGTTGCGGGGCGCCTGACTCTGCCTGCGCGCTTTTACCAAGCGCAGACATCAAGGCAGGTGCGAGAGATGCAGCTTTGACGAAGTGACGGCGGGTGGTGGACATCATCACAGTGTTCCTCTGCGTTCGCCATAAGCACGGTCGATGTTCCGGGCGCGGGCCACCCTTTCTCCTAGAGTTCGCATGGCAACAGGAGGTCGACCGAATAGCGGCCTACGCCATGGAAAAAGCAGGCCAGCGCGATAGGGCCCCGTAACAGGACGTATTCAAAGCCACGGTTGGTCCAAAAGTACCCGTTGGGCCAGAGTGTGAGGAAAACGATGACCGTCATCTCGACGGTTATCGCCAACGCGGCCAGCCGGGTGAGTAAGCCGATCTCAAGGAAGAGGGCACCAAACAGTTCAACGCAGCCGGTCACATAGGCCAGGGCGAGGGGCAGGTCTGGGCCGAGCCCGCCGATCGCCGCCTTGGCCGTCGCCGCCGCCCCACCGAAGAACAATTTCTGGATGCCATGGGGCAGGAGGGCCAATCCCGTCCATAAGCGCATGAAGGCGTAGCTGTATGGCGCGAGAGAGCCGTAGAAGCCTCCAAGCTGCGGCAGCAACCGCCGGTTACCGATCACCTCGTCACTCATCGCATTCCAATGCGCTCTCAGCGTCGTGCCGTACGGTCATTGCGGCATCTTGCAGTCACTGTTGGCGGGGAACGCGGTCGCTGCCGGGACGGTGGCCAGCACGTCGAACCAGGCATGCGGCTCCGTCACCTGAGCCGATGGTTTGACCTTGACGATATAAAGGTCGTGCACGACGGCATGGTCGCTGGCGCGGAACTCGCCATCATGGGCGAACATGTCGTTGAATTTGTGGCCATCGAGCGTGTGGATCACGGCATCTGCGTCCGTGGTGCCGGCCTCGCGCACGGCGGTCAGCCACTGCGTCGTGGCCGAGTAGTCGGCAGCCCGCGGTGCGGTCGGGCGCAGCCCGGCATGGCTGGCGGCGAAGCGGTCGGCCCAGTGGCGGGACGCAGCGTCCAGCCCCCAATACCAAGGGACCGCCGCCACCACGCCAGCGTAGCCATCCTTGACCCGGTCCACGTCAGATAAGAAGAGCACGGTCGTCGTGACCTGCGCGTTCAGCCCGGCCTTCGTTGCGGCGGCCACGGCCTTGTCCGCCCGGGCGCCGTCGCTGAACATGGCGACGACGTCTGGATGGAGCCCGCTTACCTCCGCCAGCACGGCCGAATAGTCAGTGGTGTCTAGGGGCACGATGAAGGTTTTCAGCACCTCCCCGCCATGTGCCGTGATGACGGGGGTGAAGGTTGCAACGGCACCGCGGCCGAACCCGGCATCTCCGGCCACCATGACCCAGCGTTTGCCGTTCGGTTGTGCCGCAAGATAGTTGGCCGTCGCCGTCTCGATCGCAGTCCCGTCGTAGGAGTAGTGGTAGAAGTAGCGGCTGCAGGCGCCGCGGTTGAGCGCTGGGCTGGCCGAGTTGGTGCTGATCGCAAGCTTATGCCGCTCCGTCGCGACCTTGCTGACGGCCATCGCGACGGGAGCATTCTGCAGGTCCATCAATAGGTCGGCGCCGGCATCATAGGCCTGGGTCGCCAAGCCGGGCGCTTCGGCCGCCTTGTTGTGGTCGTTCAGCGCGTCGACCACCACCGGACGACCGAGCACCGAACCACCAAAATCGGCGACGGCCATGCGGGTCGCGTCCACGCCACCGCGACCGGCTCTGGCATCGTAGAGGTCGTCATTGAGATCGGCAATCACGGTGATCCGGATCGGTGCCGGGTCCGCTGCCCGCGCGCCGGTGCTGAGACCCGTTGCAACAACCAGGCAGAGCATTGACCGTGACAGCATGCTGCTTCTCCTTTAGTCAGGTCGTCTTACTAATTGCACGCGGCGAACGCAAGCCGCGATCAGCCTCGAGCCCTTAATGGGATGTGCCCCTTGTACAAACGCCTTGCGTCACGCAATGACGGGCTGCGACGGTCGGCGCCGCCGATTAAAAAGCTGGCGGCTTGCCATCGATTGGACAGGAGGCCGACTTGCCAGGGCTGAATCCTGAATGGCGGACGCGGAACGTCGGGCGGCTGTTGCACTGCGCGGCCGAGATATTCGTCACTGATAAGCTCGCGCACTTCAACGACAACGGCTTTGGTCCCGTCAGCCAAGTGCACGTTTCGCTAATCCAGAACCTGGACCTCAGGCGAACGAGGCTGTCAACCATCGCGTCACGCGCGCGCGTGACGAAGCAGACCATGCTGGAGCTGGTCGACGTGCTGAAGCGCTCGGGCTCCTCGCGCGCCGACCGGACAGTAAGGACCACCGAGCCAAGACCGTCGTCTTCACGCCTCGGTGCCTAGAGATGATGAATCGGCTGATGAACGATATTGACCGGGCCGAGCAAAGCATGGCCAGCAACGTTGGGACGGCGTTCCTGCGCCGGATGACGCACAAACTCACCGCCTACGCCGGTGCCAGCGACGGGATGCTCGGAGGGCTTAAAGAGAAGACGGTGGATGTCGCGTGGCGGTCACGCAACATCGGGCGCGTGATGAGTGCGGCATTCGACGTTCACCCGTGATGTCCAACGAACGCTACACGCCAACGGGTTCGCTGCGGTGTCGGAAGTTCACATGACGTTGTTCCGCAACCTTGATGTCGAGGGTACGCGGCCGACGGAAATCGCCGCCCGTTCGCGTATTACCAAGCAGGCGATGACGGATTTGGTCAGGAGGACCGAGTTGCTCGGCCTCGTGAGGCAGGTCCCCGACGCACGGGACTGCCGCGCCACGACGGTTGTGCTCACGCCCGAGGGGTGCCGGTTATTTGACCAGATCCGTGCCGGGCTCGAGAAGGCGGAGCGGAGGATGGCCGCGATGGTGAGCACGAAGATTTTGTCGGACTGAAGCAGCGACTTGCGGTCTACGTCGCCGGCTCGGAAGCTTCCTATTTGGCGACGGACATCGGAGAGCTTGCCCTGAATGAAGGGGCGATTGGCGCTGCTCTGCCGGCTAGGCTATGAACCGGAGCGCTGTTGGCCGTTCGCCGCCCAGTTCGCGTATAACGCGGTCGGGCTAGCGGGAGCGTAGGTCCGGTCCATCCACTCGGAAGCGATTATTTCAACGCCGCTCCCTTTACCGCGGGGAGTCTGCGAGATTCATTGGCTTTGTTCACCACCCTGTAGGGGCTCGACAGACTGAACGTTCCAGGCGCCTTTTGCCAGCACTCTTGCTTGCGTCCTCAAACCGTCCGTTCGTTTGCTGGTGTGGACGGCCCCGAAGGAATCGATGTGCAGCATGAGGTCGTTGCTGATCTAAGCAGAGAAGGCCAGCCGAGGGCTTTCCTGCAAAGGCCCTCGGGGAACTGCAACGTAAATCGCAGCACCATTACCGAGTGTCCGCCTGTCGTTCCCGTTCGTTTGGCGGACAGGTGGAGACCCGCAAGTGGCGTCGCGCGCGATCCTGACCTAGGCGGCGCTGGTGGAGGATCACTTCCTTCGTTGGTTGCCGGACAAGTAGGCCCGGTCTGACGCATACGTGGCTTGAACGCGCACAGGTCGAGCACAGCAACTTGACTCTGAATCCTGACGGCTTATGTAGATCGTCAGAATTCGGGAATCTCGATGGCGACCACCAAGGACGAGACACGTGAGGCGATTTTGGGGGCCGCGACGGGCCTGTTCATGCGCTACGGTCCTGTCAAGACCAGCATGGCAGATATCGCGCGTGAGCTGAAAATGTCGCCACCCAATCTCTACAACTTCTATCCTTCTCGCGACGCCATTTTGGAAGCGGTCGGCACACGTGAATTGATCACGTTGCAGCAGGATATAAGAGACGAGATCAACAGGACGTCAGGTGATTGGGCGCGAATCGCTGTGTTATTTACCAGTACAGCACGCCACATGCATGACAAGCTGGGCAATGAGAAGGATATCCTGCAGCTTCAGGCATTAGAGAAGAAGAACAACTGGAAGTTCGTAGAGGATTTCCACGCTTTCCTGCGCCGCACCGGGGAAGCTGTGTTGCGGGACGCGATTGAAGCGGGGCGGCTTGATCACAACGACCCGAGCGGCGCGGTTTCGGCGTTGTTTGATTGTATGATCAGCGCCTGGGATCCTGTACTAATACTCAAGTTTCAGCGTGACGATCACTTGCGGCGTATAGCTGCCCAGCTGTCCGTGCTGGAAAAAGCTTTCAAAGTTTCTCCTAACTCCGCGCCGACGAAGCGACGTTCCTCCCATAAATCGCCATCGCGCTCGGCAAAGTCTGGTTCCTCTTCACGCTGATGGACGTCTCTTATGGCAAAACCGTTCCGCGCTGCTGTACCGCCGTTGTTGTTCGCTGCCATCTCCTTGGCCGGGTGCGACCGTAAGCCTGCGGCTGTGCCGGGAGCGCCAGCGGCGGTGGAAGTCGGCGTTGTCACGCTTAAGGCGCAACCGGTCACACTCACCACGGAGTTACCCGGACGCACCACGGCCTTCCTTACCGCCGATGTGCGACCGCAGGTCAATGGCCTCATTCTGAAGCGTATCTTCGCAGAAGGTGCGGAGGTGAAGGCGGGTGAGCCCTTATACCAGATCGACCCGGCGACCTACCAAGCGACCTATGACAGCGCCCTCGCGACGCTGGCCTATGACCAGGCTGCGCTCGTAACCGCACGGGCCAAGAGCGCCCGCTACAAGCCGCTCGCGGCCGCCCAAGCCGTAAGCCGGCAGGATTACGATGATGCCGTGGCTGCCGCAGGTGAGGCAGTCGCGACGATCGGCACCGCTCAGGCGGCGATCGAACAAGCCAAGATCAATCTGGTATACACCAAGGTGAACGCACCAATCAGCGGACGAATCGGGCGGTCGGCAGTCACGCCGGGCGCGCTGGTGACCGCCAGCCAGACAACGGTGCTTGCGACGGTAACACAACTCGACCCGATCTACGTCGACGTCATTCAGCCGGCAACAACGCTGCTGCGGCTACGGCAGGAGCTTGCGGCGGGCAAGATCCAGCAAACCGGTCCGAACCAGGCCAAGGTTACTTTGGTCCTGGAGAACGGAGCCAAATACCCGGTCCCAGGCACACTACAATTCTCTGAAGTGACGGTCGACCAGGCCACCGGCACCGTGGTCGTGCGGGCAATCTTCCCGAACCCCGACCACCTGCTGCTCCCGGGCCTGTTCGTCCGGGCGGAACTGCAGGAAGGCACCGATGACCAAGCCCTGCTGGTGCCGCAAGTCGGGGTGTCCCACAACACCCATGGCGACGCGACGGTGCTGGTGGTCGGCAAGGACAACAAGGCGGCGCTGAAGATCATCCAGACCAGCCGCGCGATCGGCGACAACTGGGTCGTGACCGGTGGGCTGGCGCCGGGCGACAAGGTCATCGTCGACGGATTGCAGAAGGCGCGACCGGGTGCGGAGGTGCACGCCACGGAGGTCAAGGCTGACCCGGCGCCCGCGCCGGCGCCTGGGCCCGCGAAGTAGGCGCACCCAGCAATGTCCGCCTTTTTCATCGACCGGCCGATCTTCGCCTGGGTCATCGGCCTGATCCTCATGCTCATCGGCAGCGTGGAGATCTTCCAACTGCCAATCGCGCAATATCCGTCCATCGCGGCCCCGCAGATCTCGATCACGGTGACGTATCCCGGCGCATCCGCGCAGACGGTGGCAGACACCGTGGTGCGCCCCATCCAGCAGCAATTGAGCGGCCTGGACGGGCTGGAATACATCTCCTCCACCACGCAATCGAGTGGTGCGATGGAGATTGATGCGACGTTCAAGCAGGGCACGGACGTCAACATCGCCCAGGTGCAGGTGCAGAATAAGCTGTCCTTGGCCGAAGCGGTGCTACCGACCGAAGTCACCCAGCAGGGCATCCGGGTTACCAAGGCCACCAAGAATTTCATGGTTGTCATCGGTTTCATCTCGGCCGATGGCAGCATGAACGCGCAGGACATCGCCGACTACGTCGCTTCCAACGTGCAGGACTCACTCAGCCGGGTCTCCGGCGTCGGCGACTACACGCTGTTCGGCGCCGAATACGCGATGCGGATCTGGCTCGACCCTGCCAAGCTCTACAAATACGCGCTGACGGTCGGCGACGTGACCAGTGCGATCAGCGCGGAGAACATCCAGGTGTCATCTGGCGAGATAGGCGGCCTGCCCGCCAGCAAGGGGCAGCGCCTAGACGCCACGATCATCGGCCCGACCCGGTACGAGACCCCGGAGCAATTCGAAAACATCCTGCTGAAGGTGAACCTCAACGGTTCCCAAGTCTTGCTGAGGGACGTCGCCCGCGTTGAGCTCGGCGCGCAGGTCTATTCGCCGACCGCCAAGATCAACCATGCGCCCGCCGCGGCGATCGCGCTGAAACTTGCGGCCGGCGCCAACCAACTGGCGACGGAGTCCGCCGTTCGCGCTGAACTAGCGACGTTGCAGCCCTACTTCCCGGCGGGCCTGCAAATCGTCTACCCGCTCGACACCGAGCCGTTCATCACCCTGTCCATCACCGAAGTGGTCAAGACGCTGATCGAGGCGATCGTCCTCGTCTTCGTCGTGATGTACATCTTCCTGCAGAACATCCGCGCCACCTTGATCCCCACCATTGCCGTGCCAGTCGTGCTGCTTGGCACGTTCGGCGTGCTGGCGGTTCTGGGCTACACGATCAACACGCTCACCATGCTGGCGATGGTGCTCGCCGTCGGCCTGCTGGTAGACGACGCGATCGTCGTAGTGGAAAACGTGGAGCGCGTGATGGAGGACGACAAGCTCTCTCCCCGCGATGCCACACGAAAATCAATGACGCAGATTACCGGCGCGCTGGTCGGCATCGCGCTGGTGCTGTCCGCGGTGTTCCTGCCGATGGCGTTCCTGAGCGGTTCGACGGGCGTGATCTACCGCCAGTTCTCGGTGACCATCGTCTCGGCGATGGTGCTGTCGGTGCTGGTGGCGCTAATCCTGACGCCGGCTTTGTGCGCCAGCCTTTTGAAGCCGAAGAAGGAGGGGCACAGCCAGCTCCGTGGCCCATTCGGCTGGTTCAACAAGGGCTTCATCTGGACCAACAAGCGTTACAGCGGTGGCGTTGGCCGCATGATCAGCGGCTCGGTCTGGTCGATGCTGGCCTTCGTCATCATCGCCGGGACGATGGTGTTCTTCTTCACCAAGCTGCCGACGGGCTTCCTGCCCGATGAGGACCAGGCGCTGGTGTTCGGCCAAACGACCCTGCCGCCAGGCAGCACCGCGGAGCAGACCGATGCCGTTAACGAGCGAGTGATCGAGTATCTGCTCACATCGGAAAAGGCCAACGTCGCCACGGCGCTGTCGGTTGTCGGCTTCAACTTTGCCGGACAGGGGCAGAATGCCGGCTTCCTCGTGATCAGCCTCAAGCCCTGGGCAGACCGGCCCCTGGCCTCGCAGTCCGGTGCTGCGGTCGCAGCGCGGGTAACGCAGCATTTCGCGGGCACGCGGGACGCAATGATCTTGACCTTCCAGCCGCCCGCGGTGCTGGAACTGGGCAACGCGTCCGGCTTCGACATGGAACTGGTCGATCGGGGCAATGTGGGCCATGAAAAGCTGCTTGCCGCGCGCAACCAATTGCTTGGCATGGCCGCGAGAGACCCAAGGGTAATGGCTGTCCGGCCAAACGGGATCGAGGACGCGTCGCAGTACAATCTCCTCATCGATCGGGCGAAAGCCAATGCGTTCGGCGTGACGACGGCCGACATCAACACCTTCGTCGAGGGAGCGCTGGGGTCGATCTATGTCAACCAGTTCCTGCGCGCCGGCCGGGTCAAGCAGGTCTATGTCCAGGGCGAGGACTATGCCCGCATGCTGCCGGACGATCTCGACAAATGGTATCTGCGCAACAGTAACAGCGGGCTGGTGCCGTTCTCAGCTATAGCGACCGGCAAGTGGCTGGTCGGGGCGCAAAATGTGCAGAACTATAACGGCTCCACATCGTACGAAATCCTCGGTGTCCCTGGACCCGGCGGCAGCACCGGGACGGCGATCGCCGCGATGCAGGAAATGGCGGCCAAGCTGCCGGCAGGCATCGGCTATGAGTGGACCGGGCTGAGCTTCGAGGAAGTGCAGGCGGGATCGCAGACGACGGCGTTGTTCAGCATCTCCGGCGTCGTGATCCTGTTCTGCTTGGCGGCTTTGTATGAAAGCTGGGCGATCCCGATCGCAGTTCTGCTAGTGGCGCCACTGGGCGTGCTCGGCGCCGTGATCGCGACCTCAATACGCGGCTTGGACAATGACGTGTATTTTCAGGTCGGACTGCTGACGACGGTCGGGCTTGCGGTAAAGAACGCCATCTTGATCGTGGAATTCGCCAAGGAATTCTATGAGGAGGGCGCCACTCTACGCGACGCGGCTCTCCAGGCGGCACGGGAACGGCTGAGGCCGATCTTGATGACCTCCCTGGCGTTCGTCTGCGGCGTATTCCCGCTAGCGATTGCGAGCGGCGCGGGCGCTGCGGCGCGAACAGCGATCGGCACGGCGGTCGTGGGCGGCATGGTCACCGCCACCATCCTGGCGATCTTCTTCGTCCCCGTGTTCTTCGTCACCGTGCTCAGGCTGTTCCGGGTCAAGCCAACCGTGAAGCACGACGATACCCCAGCGCAGGTCGCGGTTAAGGCTTAGATCATGCGGAACTTCTTTTTGGCTTCGACCCTGCTGGTGGCGCTAACAGGCTGCAGCCTAATCCCGGATTACTTGCGCCCCGGCCTGCCCGTGGCGGACCGGTATCCGGCCGGGCCGGCGTTCACCGGTGCGGGCGCCGTGTCCGGCAGCGTGGCGGCAGGCGATCTGGGCTGGCGCGACTTCTTCATCGATCCGGTGATGCAGGAGCTGATCGCTCTAGCACTCGAGAATAACCGTGATTTGCGCGTTGCCGCGCAGAACGTCGCCGGCTCTTATGCCCAGTACGAGGTCCAGCACGCCGCGCTATTTCCGACAATCGATGCCATCGGCAGTGCCGACTTCGCACGGGAGGCGCCAGGTGAGGAGGGAACGCCCACGGCCCTGCATCTCAACGCCTATAGCTTGGGGCTGAGCGCTGTCTCCTATGAACTGGATTTATTCGGCCGGATCCGCAGTCTAAGCAGGCAAGCGCAAGAGCAATACTTCAGCCTGGCTGAGACGCAAAAGAGCACGCTGATCAGCCTAGTGGCGTCTGTCGCGTCGGAATATCTGGCGTGGCTTGCCGATCGTGACGCGTTGCGTGTGTCGCAGTTGACGGCGAAGGCGCAGCAGCAATCGTATGAGCTTTACAAGCTGCAGTTGGCCCAGGGTACTGGAACCCTGCTTACAGTGGCGCAGGCAGAGTCGACTCTGCGCACGGCCGAGGCGAGCGTTGAGCAATACACCAGGCAGGTGGCGCAGGACCTCGACGAGTTGGTGCTGCTCGTGGGGACCACGCTGCCGGACTCGCTGCAGACACGGATGATGGCGCAGAGCGGATTGGGGGCGGAGACTTCGTTTCCAGCTTTGCCAGCCGGGTTGCCCTCGGATCTATTGCAGCGCCGCCCGGACATCCGCGCCGCGGAGCACACCTTACTGGCCGCCAACGCCAACATTGGCGCGGCAAGGGCGGCGTTCTTCCCATCCGTTACGCTGACCGGGAGCGGCGGCACCGCCAGCGGCGGCCTGACGAAGTTGTTCGGCGCGGGAACGGCGTCCTGGCTGTTCGAGCCGCAAGTCAGCGTGCCTATATTCGACGCCGGAACGAACTTCGCCAATCTCGATTACGCCAAGGTCCAGAAACGAGTCGAGATCGCAAATTATGAGAAATCCATTCAGTCGGCGTTCCACGACGTCTCGGACGCGCTAGCCGGACGGGCGACCTATACGCGCCAGGTAGATGCAGAGACGAAGCTCGTCCATGCGGATCAGACCTACTATGATGTATCAAAGATGCGGTCTGATGCCGGGGCAGACACCTATCTCAACGTGCTCATCGCGCAAAACTCCTTGTTTTCAGCCCAACTTACACTCGTTTCCCTCAACCTGTCCCAGCAGCAAAACCTAGTGACGCTCTACAAGGCACTTGGTGGCGGTTGGAGGGATCGTGTCCAAGGACATTCCTAATTTTACAAGTCGTCTGATAGTCGTGAGCGAGGGACTTCAACCTAAGTGTCTAATAACATGTTTGAGTATCCCACGAAATTCAAATAGAAGTCGCCCGGCAAAGCGCTACCTGGCGTCAACCTACTTTACAGAAGCCGCGATTATATGGTAGGTATTAAAGATCTAGAATTGGTGGGCACGATGAACTTAGCAAAGACGGGCCTGCCATATTCCTCCGGATCTTTTGCCGCCAGCCGGCGGGGGGTTCTCAAGCTGTCCTTGTTCGGTGGTCTGGCTGCCGTATCGACAGCAGCGGTTGCGAGGGCCGATGAGCCCGTCAACACGCAGGTGCAGGTACGTCCAACCGTGCCAGCCCCAGTGATGCCCATTGTCGATGCGCGCTTCCCAGCCGAAATGGCTCCGGGCGTATTCATCCTGCCCGATAAGCGGATCTCGCTCGTGCCGAACATCGGCATTATCGTCGGCCGGGATTTGGTGCTCGTGGTCGATTGCGGTCTTGGACCTGAAAGCGGAGAGAGTGTGATCAAGCTCGCCCGCCAGCTCGCACCGGGCCGAGGTATTGTGCTGACGGTGACGCATGCTCACCCGGAGCATGGCTTCGGCGCGCAAGCGTTCAAGCCGGATGCACGCATCTACTACAACGCCGCGCAGCACGACTATTTCGCGCGATCCAGTGCGACGCTGCTGAACGGTTTCCATACCGGTCTGCCTGCGGCCCAGAAGCATCTACTCGATGGCGTCGTTTTCACCCCGCCCGATCAAACCTACGACGGCAACCGCGCGACGCTCGACTTGGGCGGGCGGAGCGTCGAGTTCCGCACGTGGGGCACCGCGCACAGCCCGGGTGACCAGATCGTACATTTGCCCGAGGAGCGGATCGTGTTCGTTGGGGATTTGATAGAAGAACGCATGTTCCCGATCGTGCCGTTCTACCCACCGATGATCCTTGCGAACGACATCGACGTCGCGCGCTGGGAAGTGGCTCTAAACGACGTGTTGGCGCTGCAGCCGCAGCTGATCGTGCCAGGCCACGGCAACGTCGGCGGCCCGGAGATCGCAACAAACCTTCTGGGCTCCTTTAAGGAGGCTCGGGCAGTCTTCGCGACCACCGGTGTATCAGGCGTCGAGCTCGACCAACGCATGCGGGCCAAGTACCCGACATGGGAGCACAGTGAGCGCATCGAGCCGGCACGCCAGTATTTCGCGCAGCTTCCCACTTGACGCCTGGATAAGTGGCCCGACACGTATTGGCGACGTGCAGGTGTCTTGGCGGAGTGCAACCAAGCGGGCTGTATAACGAACAGATAGCGCGCCGGTACACAGCAGTACGCTTTCTTCAGGGTCGCGGCTTCCCCCAGACTAAGCAGTGGGTCGCCCCGCGCGCGATCCACGCAGCCCGTGGCTTTCGAGCGAGATAGGAGCGGCCCTTCGTTCCCCAGGCGGCGATTGATCTGCCAGCAGGCCTATGTTGACGACGCCGCGGCTGACCATCTCGTCGACCGTTCGAGCGTTCTCTACTGGAAGTGCCAGGCCGAGCAGCAGCGCAGGAAAAACATTGCAATTGAGACGGTCCATCAGCCAGCACAGATGCATGTCCACAGAACGTATTGGCAGGGTCGTCAGTTCGGTGCTTTGACAAGCCCGGCGGCGCTTAACCACGCGCCTCACGAACGTTGGCGGCGTAAGCAGCACGGAATACGGCAGCGTCGTTGCCGGGGGTGACGAGGTGAAAACCTTGCCGCAGACGCATCTGGGCGGCCTTGCCGTCGGAACAGAAGATGCCGGCCAGCATCCCACGCGCCGTAACGGCCGCACGGATACGCTCCACGGCTGCGGTGACCTCGGGGTGGTCATGCTCCGACCGCGGCGCCTGGTCCAACTCGATGGCGAGATCGTTCGGCCCGACATAAATGCCGTCCAACCCCGGCGTGTCCAGGATCGCGTCGAGGTTGGTCAGCGCCTCTTTGGTCTCGATCATCCCCAGCACCAGGATCTCGCCGTTCGCTCGGTCGAAGTAGTCGGGCCCGCCATATAGCGCGCCGCGGGCCGGCCCGAACGAGCGGCTGCCAACCGGCGGGTAGCGGCAGGCGGATACGAGTTTTGCCGCCTGCGCAGCCGTGGAGATCATCGGGCAGATCACGCCATACGCCCCGGCATCGAGGTATCGCATGATCTGCGCCGCGTCGTTGCAACTGGGCCGCACCATCGGCACCGCATCGGTTGTGGCGATTGCCTGGAACATCGCGATCGCATCGGCGAAGTCCACCATGCCGTGCTGGCAATCTACCGTGGCTGCGTCCACGCCGGTGTGGCAGGCGACCTCGCTGGCGTAGGCCGACGGGATCGACAGCCAGGCGTTGACGATCGGCTGCCCCTCTCGGTGCATCTGCCGCAGGCGGTTCGGCCGCATCACTCCGCGGCCATGGCTGGTTGCGGGGGCAACAGGCGTGCGAGGGCAGCGTAGCCATTATGGTCCATACCGATCCCGGCCGCCCTCGCCTGCGCCACGATCTCCGACGCCCAGGTGATGTGCTTGCGCCCGTCGCCCGCAATCATCACCGCGATTTCGGCCGGTTCCTCACCGACCGCGGTGAGAGTACGCCACGCGCCGTCCGGAACGGAAAACAGGTCCTGCGCCGCGACGAGCATCGTCACCTCACCGCCGGGGGCGTTGACGGTGACGTCGAAGGCGCCCTGGATGCCGATCAGCACCTGCTTTTCCGCCAGCTTGAACGGCCCTACCTTATTGCCGGGCTGAATGCGCAGGAACTCAATGGAGAAACCGTGCGGGTTGGTGATGGGTGTTTCGTGATCGCGGTCCTCGGTCATGCCGTAGCCCAGCACCGGGGCCAATTCGCTGGCGTGGCCGGGAAGGCAGCTATCCAGCAAGGCGTGGTCCGACCATTGCCGGTCGGCCTTGGTGACGACGCGCTTGCGCATGTCGGCCACGGTGTAACGGCGCAGGCTCTCGATCGTCGTGCGGTCCACCGGCTGCAGCAACTCATCCGGCCCGGGCTTCGGCGCGCCGGTCTCGGTGTCCACCAGCATGTTTTCGCTCGTGAGATACAGGCCGTATTTCGCGGCGGTCTCCAGGATGGAGGGGTGCCAGATGATGCCGCCGGTATCGTCGCCACCCAGGGCGGAGAAGATCCAGCCATCCTCGTTGCCCGTGTTGGTGAAGCCGCGGAAGATCCAGGTGGGGACGCTGACCACGTCGCCGGCGCGGCCGACGATCTCGCCATCCTTGCCGTCCGACCCCCAGCGGAAGGTCCACTCGCCCTTGTAGATCATGAACACTTCGGCCGTGTAGTGGACGTGCAGGTTGTTGACCGTGCCCGGCGGCATGGCTGCGACGCCGAGGCTGAAGCCGTGCGGCTCCACCAGGTTCACCACCTGGTCCGCGGACTGGGTGACCCCGGCACCGATCAGCGAGTAGTTTTCCTTGTCGGTGGACCCGGGCATCTTGCAGTCGATGAAAGCGACCTTGCAGGCCACCATGTCGGATCGCTTGACCAGGCGGGCGCGGGCGGTGGCCTCGGTCAGTGTCGTGTCAGTCATGGTTTCCTCCGTCACTGGCCGGGCGCGAGTTCCGGCATCGGTTGTGGGAGCAGCTGCAGGCGCAGGCCGCTCTCGGCGTCGAACAGATGCAGCCGGCGCCGGTCGGCCTGCAGCCCGACATTGGCGCCGTGGGGGGCATCGAAGCCGCGCTCCGTCCGGGCGATCACCCGCGTCTCGCCGACTTGCGCCGTGACCAGGACGGCTTCTCCGGTGAGTTCGGTGGTGAACACGGTTCCGGTGATGTTGCCCTCGCCAGGCTGCGTGATGGTCATGCATTCGGGCCGAATGCCCAGCACCACACCGTCCCGTGTGCCCTCGCCGGCGCCGGCGAGGTGCACGCCGGGGGCGACGAAATCGCCATCCACCAGGGCGCCCGGGATCAGGTTCATCGGCGGGGAACCGATAAAGCCGGCAACAAACAGATTGGCCGGATGATCGTACACCTCGGCCGGCGGCGCGATCTGCTGGACGATGCCGTTCTTCATGACGG
>CAXTWC010000039.1:0-32634 GCA_964247805.1 uncultured Acetobacteraceae bacterium
GACGATGGTAGGGATGTGCTATTTGTGGACCGCCACGTGCTGCAGGAAACCACCTGCGCCCAGTCCTTCGATGGGTTGGCCAGGGAAAAGCGTCCAGTCCGCCACCCTGAACTCACAATCGCAACGCAGGATCACGTGGTGTCCACCGCGCCCGGGCGGGATGAGGCAAGCTATGCAGGCGGGCGCGAACTGCTCGGCCTGATGCGCGCCAACGCCTTCGCCCACCGTATCCGCCATTTCGGTGTGGAAAGCCCTCGGCAGGGCATCGTGCACGTGATTGCGCCGGAGCTCGGCCTGGCGCTACCCGGCTGCGTGCTGGCCTGCGGCGACAGCCATACCTCCACCGTGGGCGGCCTGGGTGCCATCGGCATCGGCGTTGGGACCAGCGAGGTGGAGCACGTGCTGGCGACCCAGACGCTGGTGCTGGCCCGACCCCTGGCGATGCGCATCACCTACGAGGGGCGACCCGGCCCCGGCATAACCGCCAAGGACCTGATCCTGCGCACGGCCGGTGCTTTCGGCGTCGCCATCGCCCAGGGCCACGCCGTGGAATATGCTGGCGAGGCCATGCGGGCGCTCCCGGTGGAGGCAAGGCTGACGCTGTGCAATATGTCGATCGAGATCGGCGCACGCTTCGGCCTGGTGGCGCCCGACGAGGCGACGATCGCGTATGTCCGCGGTCGTCCGATGGCCCCCGCGGGCGCGGCGTTTAAAGCGGCGGCGGCCTTCTGGAGCGGCCTACGCTCCGACCCGGCGGCGCATTTCGCGCGCGACTTGACCCTGGACTGCAGCCAGATTGCACCGCAGGTGACGTGGGGCACCAGCCCGCAGGACGTGGCGGGGGTCGATGGGCATGTGCCAGACCCGGCCAGCTTCGCCGACGCCAAGCGGCGGGATTTGGCGGCGGCGGCGATGAACTACATGGGGCTGGAGCCAGGCCGTCCCCTGGCTGGCTTGCCGATCGACATCGCCTTCATCGGCTCGTGCACCAATGGCCGGCTTAGTGATCTGCGGGCCGCGGCCAGCGTTCTGCGGGGCCGCCGGGTCGCGGAGGGCGTGCGAGCCCTGGCAGTGCCGGGCTCCACCTCTGTCCGTCTGGCCGCCGAGGCGGAAGGGCTGCACCTCGTGTTCCGCGATGCCGGGTTCGAGTGGCGGGATGCCGGGTGCTCCATGTGCGTGAGCATCAACGACGATGTGGTAGCGCCGGGTGCACGCTGCATCGCCACATCCAACCGCAACTTCGAGAACCGTCAGGGCCAGGGCAGCCGCACCCATTTGGCCAGCCCCGCGAGCGTCGCGGCTGCCGCGCTGGCCGGCTGCATCACGGACGTGCGCCAGTTGGGGGCGGCAGCATGACGCCGTTTACCGTGCTGGAGGGGGTGATGGCGGTGATGCCTACCTCCAATATCAACACGGACGCCATCATTCCCTCGAAGTGGCTGCGCTTTGCCCACGTGGATTTGGCGCAGGGACTGTTCGGTGGTTTGCGCTATGATGCGGAGGGCAGGGAGCGGCCGGAGTTCGTACTCAATCGGCCGCTATTCCGCTCTGCCAAGATCCTGCTGGCGGACGAGAATTTCGGCTGCGGCAGTTCACGCGAGGCAGCGGTATGGGCGCTGGCGCAGTTCGGCATACGCTGCGTGTTGGCGCCCACCTTCGCCGACATCTTCCTCGAGAATGCGTTCCGCAACGGCGTCTTGCCGGGACGCATCGATGCCGACAGCTTCACGCGCCTGGCCGACACGGCCGCGCGCTTCCCGCAATCGCCCGTGTTCCGCGTCGACCTGCCGGCCCGTTGCGTGACAGCGCCGGACGGTGCGCAGTATGCCATGCAGGTGCCGGCGGCACGTGCGGAGTCGCTGATCCGCGGCGAAGACGAGATCGCCGCCACGCTGCGCTTCCGCCCGGAGATCGAGGCTTATTACGAGCGCGCAAGGGCGGCCACATCCTGGCTGTACCCCGGCGATGGCATCACGGGAGAAGCGTCATGACCCGGCCCAGCCTGCGCGCGGCGATCGCGAGCCAGACGCCGTTAATCACGCCGCTTGCGCATGACGCGCTGTCCGCCCGGCTGATCGCACAGGCGGGGTTCAAGGCCTTCGCCGTCGGCGGTTCTGCCATGTTGGCGGCCCGGCACGCCTATCCCGACATCGGCCTGATCGGGCTGACCGACATGGTGCTCGGCCTGCAGGATATTTCGGCGGCGGCCGACATCCCGTTCTTTGCCGACGCAGATGACGGCTATGGCGATGTGAAGAGCGTAGCCCGCATGATCGCTGCGTACGAGGCGATCGGGGTGGGCGGGCTGCTGATCGAGGACCAGGATCGCGACCGCAAGCAGCAAAGGGCGGAGAAGGCGGCGTCCGTTGCCGAAGAGGTGGTGATCGAGGCCAAGCTGCGCACGGCGCTGGCGGCGCGGCGCAACCCCGATACCTTCATCATCGGCCGCACCGATGCATACGGCCCGCTCGGGTTGGACGCAGCGATGCGCCGGGCTGAGCGGTTCCTCGCGCTGGGGGTGGATGGGGTGTTCGTTGCCGGGCTGCGGACCGAGGAGGATTACCGCCGGGTAGGGGCGGCGTTCCGTGGCGCATATCTGTCGGCGGCGATGTTCGAGGGCGGTGACACACCGTGGCTCAGCCCGGCCGATCTGGGCAGCATGGGCTTCACCCAGGTGTCGTTCCCGTCGAGCCTAGTGCTCCGCGTGGTCGCGGCCATGCAGGACGGATTGGCGGCACTGCTGGCCCATGCCGACGGCTCCCGCCCGTTGCACCCGTTCGAACAGGCGGCCCCCGCCCGCGCTGCGCTGGACCGTGCGGTTGACCTGGCGCGTTGGCGGGGTATCGAGGCAAGCTGAACCAAACCGGGCGCGGCAAGCCGGGCCGCACCTGGATCAATAACCCGGCGGAGGGAACAGGACATGGCACGAGCGGCGCGTCTGACACGATGGCTTGTGGCTGGCTGCGCGTTGGCAGCGGTGGCGCACGGCGTTCCGGCCTGGGCCGCGGACATCGTGGTCAGTAATTACGGCGTGGCGGCGAACGGAATGCCATTTGCCGTTGCGCTGGATAAGGGCTTCTTCAAGGAGGAGGGTGCGGACGTGACCGGCATCCTCTCATCCCCCGGTGGCGGTACCACGCTGCGCAACATGCTGGCGGGGAGCGCACCGTTCGCTGAGGTCAATCCTAATGCGGTCATCGCCGCCGTGCAGCAGGGCGCCAACGTGAAGATCGTCAGTGACGACGTGCTGACGGTTGCCGAGTTCATCTGGGCGGTGAAGCCGGAGTCGCCGATCCACACGGTCGCGGATCTGCGCGGCCACAAGATCGGCTATACCCAGCCGCGCTCCACCAGCCTCGCTTTGGCGACCATGGTGCTGCAGACGGCGGGTCTGAAGACGTCGGACGCCGAACTTGTCAAAACCGGCGGTTTCGGCGAGGGCGTGGCGGCGCTCGATATCGGGCTGGTCGATTGCACGCCGATCCCCGAACCACTATGGTCCAAGTTCAAGGACAAATACCGCCTCATCGCCCGCGCGACCGACATCCTGCCGCCAGTGGCCAATGTGGTCGGCGTCGCCGCACCCGACGCCACGCCGGCGCAGGCGAAGTTCGTCGCCGCCGTGATCCGTGCCCGACGCCGCGCCGTCACCTTCATGAAGGAGCATCCGGACGAGGCCGGCACCATCGTGGCGAAGGCGTATAACCTGGACCCGGCGGTGGCGCAGGAGGCGATCCGCAACCTCGTCGGTTCCCGCACGCAGGGGGTCGAATACTGGGGCGCAGGCGAGATGCACATGGATGGGCTGCGCCGCGCGATCGAGGTGCAGAAGATGGTGGGTGCCATCTCCGGCGACGTGGATGCGAAGTCGCTCGTGGACACGGCGTTCCTGCCCGACGATCTGAAGGCGCTGCAGTGACGGAGACTCCGCAGATCCGCCTGCGTGCTGCGGAGAAGGTGTTCACCCGGCCGGAGCGCCAGGGCGGTTCGTTCCAGGCACTGGGCCCGATCGATCTCGACTTACGGCGGGGCGAGTTCTTCGCCGTGGTGGGCCCGTCCGGTTGCGGTAAATCAACGCTGTTGGAACTGATCGCCGGGTTGTCCACGGCGTCCAGCGGTGAGGTGGCGTATGAGGGGCGGCCGATCGCCGGGCGCATTCCACCCGGTGTCGGCGTGGTGTTCCAGGAGGACGCGACCTTCCCCTGGCTGACGGTGCGCGACAACATCGCGTTCGGCCTGCGTAAGCTCCGCATCGACGCGGCCGAGCGTGAGGGACGGGTGGAGCGGGCGCTGGCGATGATGGGGCTCACCGGGTTCGCCGGCAGCTACCCGGCCCAGCTTTCGGGCGGCATGCGGCAACGCGTGTGCATCGCGCGCACCCTGGTGACGGAGCCGCGCCTGATCCTGCTGGACGAACCGTTCGGCGCGTTGGATCAGCAGACCAGGCTGCTGATGGGTGATGAGTTGCTGAACCTGTGGCGCAAGACCGGGGCGACGGTGTTCCTGATCACCCACGCGTTGGACGAGGCGGCGATGTTGGCCGACCGCATCGGCGTCATGTCGGCCCGGCCCGGCCGGCTGATCGACATCGTGGAGACGGGCTGGCCACCGGAGCGCGATAGCCGCGTGGTGCAGGAGGACGGCTTCGGCGCCATCACCGCGCGGCTGTGGCGATCGCTGCGGGCGGAGACGATGCGCTCCATGGCGCAATCCGGCCTGCAGAGCACGGCCGCGTGAAGGCGGCGAGTGCCTATCGGCTGCTGTTGCTGGCCGCCGTGGTGGCGCTGCTCGAGGTGCTTTGCCTGACCGGCGTGATCGACCACATCACTATGCAGCCGCCCCACCGCATCGTGCTGGATCTGGTGCACATGCTCGCCTCCGGCACGCTGAACGCGGCCATCCTGAAGACGCTTGCCAACTCGCTCGCGGCCTTCGGGCTGGCGGTCGTCGTCGGCATCGCGACCGCGCTGGTGCTGCACCGGTTGCGTACCGTGCGTGAGGCGCTCGACCCGCTGTTTGCTACGTACTACGCGGTGCCGGTCTTCGCCTTCTACCCGCTGTTGATCATTCTGTTCGGGCTGGGCGACATGCCGGAGATTTTCATCGGCTTCATGCTGGCCGTGGTCGCCGTGGTCATCAGCGTGTTGAGCGGGCTGGACCGGGTACCACGAGCCTTGCTCAAGACGGCGCGCGTCAGCCAGCTGGGCGCGTGGGAGACGGCCTGGCGGATCACCCTGCCGTATATCGGCCCGCACATCCTGACCGGGGCACGGCTAGCGCTCGCCTACGCGCTGATCGGCGTCATCGGTGCAGAGTTTATCATGTCTTCCAGCGGCATGGGCTACGAGATCAGCTTTGCCTATTCGAACTTCGACAACGCAACGATGTATCCGTTAATCCTGCTGATCGTGACGGCATCGGTGACCATCAATGCGGTACTCGGCCGATGGGAGGCCGTGCTCATGCACCGCCGGGGATTGGCATGAAAGGGCTGCGCAATGGCATCGTGCTGTGTGCCGTCCTGCTCGTGTTGTGGGAACTGCTGTATCTGTGCGTGGGGGAGATCGCGTTCCGCTCTCCGCTGGAGACGGTGCACTTCAGTGCTCACCTGTTGGCTACGGCAAGTTTCTGGCCGAACCTGATCGAGACGGCGCGCGCCTTCGCTTTCGCTCTGCTGTTGTCGGTGGTGCTGGGTTTGGCGGCCGGCTTTACCCTCGGGCTGAACCGGCTTGCCCGCGCGGTGTTCGAGCCGATCCTGGTCGCGTCCTACTCGATTCCGAAGATCACGCTGTATCCCATCCTGCTCTTGATGTTCGGTCTCGGCATGTCGGCGAAGGTGGCGTTCGGCGTGATCCACGGGGTGATTCCGATCGCGTTGTTCACGACGGCGGCGGTGCATCAAATCCGGCCGGTCCTGGTCAAAGCGGGCCGCACCATGGGGCTTGGACCGATGGAGATGGCGTGGCGTATATTGTTACCGGCCGCCATGCCGGAGATTTTTTCCGGGTTGCGGATCGGGTTCGCGTTGACGCTGATCGGCGTCATCCTCGGCGAGATGTTCGCGTCGCAGCGCGGTGTTGGCTACATGCTGATGAACGCGATCGGTTTGCACAATGTGGACGTCATCATGGCGTTGACGTTTATGCTCACGCTTTTCGCCGCAGCGGCGAGCATTGCGCTCCTGTCATTAAACAAGCGGCTCCAGCACCAATCGTGACTGCTCCGTCCTGTTGGTAGGACACGCCTTGAGCGCATCGATGTTCTTGCACCTGTGCTGCCCAACAGTGCATCACCCCGCCTGAGGCGTTCATTCTGGTCGAGGCCTGGGAGACGTAGCGAGCGTCGATGTGCGCCGCAGGCCGCCACCGTGTCCGAGGTTCCTAGTCAAAGTCTTTCCCTATGGCTTTACCCCCGAATTTCCGATTCTCCTTATCGTCCGCGCGCGGCTATGTTCACTCCAACGAAGGCGTCTGGGGGAAATTGATCATGCGTCCAAGAAACGCCGTGAAAGATGCTGCGCGGAGCGGCAGCCGTGTCCGCGGCGTGCACATGACATTTGCAGCACCCAGCATCATCGAACTGCTCGGCGCACAAGTCGACTTCGTCTATATCGATGGGGAGCACGGCTGTTTCGATACGCGCGATATCGAGGCTGCCTGCATCGCCGCCGAGCGGCACGGCCTGACGGTCATCGCCCGGGTGCCCGATCGCTCGCCGGGTACCGTGACGCGTTTCCTGGACCGGGGCGTGACAGGCATCGTCACACCTCATATCGAAACGGTGGAGCAGGCCATGGAATGCCTGGCCGTGGCGTACTACGCCCCGCTCGGCGACCGGTCCTTCGGTGGCGGGCGACCAGCCTATCTGGACATACCAGACAAACCCGCGTTCATACGGGAATGTAACGAGCGAGTGTCGCTGTGCCTCATGATCGAGAGCGGCCGCGGGATCGAGGCAGCTGGCGCGCTCGCAGCTCTCGAGGGAGTCGACTATCTCAGCTTCGGGATGATGGACCTGTCGCAGTCACTGGGTCATCCCGGGGACCCTGCTCATCCCGAGGTAAAGGCGGCGGTGCAGAAGGCTACGGACGCCATCCACGCAGCGGGCAAGCGCGTCCGGGAAGATTTCATGCAGTTCGCTTGGATCAACGAAATCGTGCAGGCTGGTGCGAAGCAGCTCCTCGCGGCTTGACCGGCCGCATACGTCGTCGCCCGTAAACTGCGACGCCACGAAGCCGACCACTCGGGGCGGCGTCATGCAGGGACTCAGCGGCGAGGACTCCTCGCCGGGTCCGGCCTGGTTCGCCGCGCTGAACGGCGCCGGTCTTGCCGTGCTGAATGTCGGCCTCGTGCTCGAAGTCGTGCTGGTGTTCGTAAACACCGTGGCCCGCGCCGTGTACCACGAAGTCGTTCCTGGCCTGGAGGAAACGGCGCAGCTGTTTCTGGTCTACCTGGCGTTCATCGGCGGTGGCATCGCCTATGGCAAGGGGCGGTTCATGGCGGTGACTGTGCTGGTCAGGGCCCTGCCGCGGGTCGGCCAGGAGGCTGCCGCATGTGTCGTTGAATGGGTCGTGATCCTGTTGGCGGCGTTGATCGGCGGCACGGCGGTTCCATTGCAGATCGCCAATTCTACAGAACATAGCACACTGTTAGGTATTCCCTATATCTGGATGACGGTGCCGATGGTGGTCGGTAGCGCGTTCTTCATCGCCCACGCGAGCTGCGCCTTGCTGGCGCGTCCCCGTCTTCCGGCGGTCGGCGCAGGTATGTTGGTGCTGGCTGGTACGGCCGCCCTGTGGTTTGCGCGGAACGGCGACTGGGTGGACGGGCCGGGGTTTGTGACATTGCTCGTGGCCAGCTTCGTCGTCCTGATCGGCATCGGCCTGCCGGTGGGCTTCGTGCTCGGTGCAGTCGGCACTCTCTACGTCGTCGAGAGCGGCTCGGCACCGCTGGTCGCGATCGCCATGACGGCCCAGCGCGGCGTTGGTGGGTTCATCTTCCTCGCCTTGCCGTTCTTCATCCTCGCCGGTTTCATCATGGACAAGGGCGGCATCGGCGGGCGGATCGTCGACCTGCTCTCGGCACTGCTCGGCCATTTTCGCGGCGGGCTGCTACAGGTGTCGATCGTGGGCATGTATATCGCCTCGGGCATCTCCGGATCCAAGGCGGCTGACATGGCGGCCGTGGGAATCCCGATGACGGCCAGCCTAAAGCGGCAGGGATATGAGAGCGAGGAGGCCGCCGCCGTGCTGGCGGCGTCCGCCGCTATGGGCGAGTCTATCCCGCCCAGCATCGCCATCCTTGCACTCGGGTCCGTGACCTCGCTCTCCACCGGTGCGCTGTTCCTGGCGGGGCTGTTGCCGGCGGCCGTTATCGCCGTGCTGCTGATGGTCGTGGTGTACCTGCGGGCTCGCCGTGCCGACTGGCGTCAACTCCGCGAGCCACGATGCGCGAGCGTGGCCGCAGCCTCCGCGCGGCAATCCTGCCGCTGCTGATGCCAGTCGTACTGATCGGCGGCATCGTGGGCGGCCTCGGCACGCCCACGGAAATCTCGTCCTTCGCCGTCGCCTACGGGCTGTTGCTCGCCGCTGGGCTGTATCGCATGGTCGGTCCGCGCTCGCTCTGGCAGTTGCTCACGGAAGCCAACCTGCTGAGCGGGATGATCTTCTTCACCTTCGCCGGTGCTACCCTATTCTCCTGGGCGCTGTCGTTGGAAGGGGTGCCGGATGCGCTCGCCGCAGCGTTGACGGCGCTTGGCGCACATCTGTTCCTGCCCGCCGTCATCGTCATCACCATCCTGCTGGGTGCGGTGCTGGAGAGTATCGTCACCGTCATCATCCTGGGTCCGTTGCTGTTGCCCGTCGCGCAGCAGCTTGGCATCGATCAACTGCAATTCGGCATTGTGCTGATCGAGTCCTTTGGCGTCGGATCTATCATTCCGCCGATCGGGCTCGCTCTGTACATCGCCTGTGCGATCTTCCGCGTCGAGGTGCACCAGACCTTCCGCCCCGTCGGCCGCTACCTCGTCGTGCTCTGCGTCGGGCTGCTGATCGTTGCCAGTGTACCGTGGATCACCGACTTTTTGCCCCATGCCTTCCACTTCGCAGGCTGACGCGCGGCCCTGTCGAAAGACTCAAGAGCCAAAAACCAGGAGGACGAACGATCATGCTTCAGCCAACCCGCCGCCTTATACTTGCCGCCGGCACCGCTGCCGCCCTGGTGCGCCCGGCGCTCGCGCTGACTGGGCGGCAGACGCGGATCCGCTACGCCCATAATGCACCAACGAGCCATGGCTGGCATCTCTGGGGCGTCCAATTCAAGCAGGCAGTGGAGAAACGCTCGGACGGCAAGATCACCGTGACGATCTATCCCAACGCGCAGATGGGCACGGAGCAGGACATCGCGAAGGCGGTCCGGCTCGGCTCGCTGGAGATGGGGGCTGTCGGCGTGGCACTGATGAACTGGGTGCCGGACGTCTCCATCACGGACGCACCGTTCTTGTTCAAGGACCGCCAGCAGGCCTATGCCGCGCTGGACGGGGCGCTTGGCGACGAGCTGCGCCACCGCGTATTGGCGGGCGGCTTCCGCATCGCCGGCTGGACGGATCTTGGGATGCGCTGCATGACGAACAGCAGGCGCCCGATCCACGCGGCCTCCGACATGGCGGGCCTGAAGATGCGCGTGCCGGACTCGAGATCCTACATCGCGATGATGCAGGCGATGGGATCCACCACCGTCACGGTCGATCTCAGCGAGCTGTACCTCGCGCTTAGCCAGCACGTGGCCGATGGCCAGGACACGCCGGCCTCGGTGGTCAAGTCCAATAAATACTACGAAGTGCAGAGCTTCGCCTCGAAGACGGAACACAACATGACGAACGCCTATGCGGTCATGAACCCGGCCTTCTTCGACGGGCTGGACAAGGAGCGGCAGGACTTCGTGATCGCAGCCGGCAACGATGCGACATTGTGGCTGCGCGATTTCACGCAAAAGGACGAAGCCTCCGCCTACGACGTCCTGAAGCAGCAGGGTATGCAGGTCGACCTCACGCCCGACATTGCTTCCTTCCAGGCGGCGACGGCCGGGGTCATCGCCAAGTTTCCCGACCTGTTCAAGCCCGAACTCGTCACGCTCGCCCGGTCCGCGACGGCTTGACGCAACGACAACCCATGCAGGAAGCAGCCGCATGATCGAACGCGACGTCACCGTTATCACCAAATACGGTCCCCAGCCCGCCTTTGCCGCCTGCCCAGACGGGCCGGGGCGGTTCCCGCCGGTGGTGCTCTACATGGACGCACCCGGCATCCGCGAGGAATTGCGGAACATGGCACGGCGGATCGCAGCGCGCGGCTATTACTGTCTGCTGCCAGACCTGTATTACCGGCTCGGCCAGTTGCGGTTCGATATCCCCCGCCGCAACGACGCGATGTCTGTGGTGATCCGCGGCGCGATGGCCAGTCTCTCGGACGCACAGGTCGTGGAAGACACCGCGGGCATGATCGCTTTCCTGGACGCGCAGGACAGTGTCAAGCCCGGCCCGATCGGCTGCGTGGGCCACTGCATGAGCGGTTCCTTCGTGGTGGCGGTGGCCGCTGCCTTTCCCACCCGCATCGCCGCAGCGGCCGCGCTGTACGGTATTGGCATCGCTACCGACAAGGCGGATAGCCCGCATCGCAGGCTCGACCGCGTGAAAGCGGAGCTCTACTTCGCCTTCGCCGAGGTCGACCCGGCGGTCCCGGAGCAGGCCATCACCGACCTCCGGCAGGCGCTCGCCGGGTCAACGCTGCGGCACACGCTGAAGGTGGTCCCGGGCACGCACCACGGCTACCAGTTCGCAGCGCGAGGCGACTACCATCCGGTCGCGGCGGAGACGACCTGGGACGAGCTGTTCGCGCTGTGGGAGCGCGCGCTCTCGTGAGTTCCGTGCCGGTTCCGCCGCGGCCCCGGCATGGCGTATCGTGCCGCGGTCGACCGGGTCGGCGGCTGGCTAGGCGACGCGCTGGAAGCCTCGGGGCAGTGGGTGGTCGTCGGCGTGTGCGGCCTGTCGTTGCTGCGCTACCCGAGGTCCTCGCCCCACAGTCCCGGCAGACACTACCCGTGCTGGGTTTGCCCACAAGCTGGGTGGGATCGCATCACCCACCGAGTCCGGGTCTCTCGCGACGCCCCAATGACGGCCATGATGCGCGCGAGCTTCATCTACAACGTCTTTCTCCTGGTCGGCCTCGCCGGCGCCCAGTTCGCCGCGGCGACCAAGCCGATGTACCAGGAGTACGCGGCCGTGGTCGGGCAGAACATCCTCGACCTCGCCACCCATCAATTCGCGTCCTGAGGAGGGCAGCATGCCGAAGATAGCCGTGCTAGATGACTGGCAAGACGTGGCCGAGACAAGTGCCGACTGGACGGAACTGCGGGCCCGCGCGGAGGTCGTCATCCTCCGGGACGCGTTCGCAGACGAGGACGATGCCGCGCGGCAACTCGCCGGGTTCGACATCCTGATGGCCATGCGCGAGCGCACGCCCTTCCCCGCCTCTCTGGTACGACGGCTGGACAAGCTGCGCCTGTTCAGCCTGACCGGCGCAAGAGCACGCTCGGTGGACATGACTGCGCTCCGGGCACAAGGCGTGACGATCACCACCACCGCCGGAGGTGGCACCGGCACCGCGACAGCGGAACTCGCACTGACACTGATGCTGGGCGCCCTGCGCCACCTACCGCGTGCGGATGCGTCGATCCGTGCGGGCGGTTTTCAGGGCGGTGTCCCCGCCGGCGAGGAGGCTCACGGCAAAACGCTGGGATTGATCGGGCTCGGCCATCTCGGGCGCATGATGGGGAAATACGGCCAGGCGCTTGGCATGACCGTGATCGCCTGGAGCCAAAACCTCACGGCGGAGAAAGCGGCGGAGTCCGGCGTCACCTATCTGCCGAAGGCGGCGCTGCTCGAGCGGGCGGACGTGGTGAGCGTGCATCTCGTGCTGTCCGACCGGTCACGTGGCATCATTGGTGCCGATGACATCGCACGGATGCGTCCGGGCGCCCTGCTGATCAACACATCCCGCGGCCCGCTAATCGATGAGGCGGCCCTACTCGCGGCGCTGCACGCCGGGCGGATCCGCGCGGCACTCGACGTGTATGACCGCGAACCGCTGCCACCCGGCCATCCGCTGCGTTCGGCGCCGAATACGGTGCTGACGCCGCATCTCGGTTACTGCAGCGCGGCCACCTACAGGGACTTCTACCGTGAGAGCATCGAGAACGTGCTCGCATTCCTCGACGGCAAGCCGATCCGCGTCCTGGAGCAAAGCTGATGCAAAGCGAAGCGTTCCAGCGCGCCTTGGACGCGCTGGTCTCGGCGGCGCAGGGCGGCGCACGGGCGGCGGCCCTGCCGCATGGTGCGCAACCGGCGGACCTGGACGAGGCGCACCGGCTGCAGGACGCCGTGGTGCAGGAATTGGGCGAGACCGTCGCAGGCTGGAAGGTGGCATCATCGCCGACCGGCACGATGCGCGGCGCGATCCTCGGCTCGCGCCTGCTGCAGAGCCCGGCCGAGTTTCCGTCGGCTGACCAACCTATTCTCGGGGTCGAGGGCGAGGTCGCCTTCCTATTGCAGCAGGACTTGCCGCCACGCGATACGGATTACACCGCGGCAGAGTTGGCGGCGGCCTCGGTCGCCATGGTCGGCATCGAACTCGTGGGCACGCGGTTCCTGGATTACGACGTCGCCCCGCCATTGGACCGCACGGCCGATTGCATGTCCAACCTGGCCTATGTCACCGGGACGCAGCGCGCGGACTGGCGCTCCCACGATCTCTCGCAATTGGAGGCAGTGCTGCGCGTGAACGGCACGGTCGTCGTGCAGCAGACCGGCGGTCATGTCACGAGGGACCCGATCCTCCCGGCGGTGCTGCTGGCCAATACCTTGCGCCACTCGACTGGCTTGCGGGCGGGACAATTGGTCACCACGGGCACCTTCACCGGCCTGTACCGCGCGGCGCCGGGTGATGCCATCGAGGTGTCGTTCACCGGCTTCGGCACGGCCTCCCTCACACTCACACGCTGACCGCGGCGGAGTTCGCGCATGCCATTCCTGACGATCCCGAACGGCCGGATCTATTGTGAGGATAGCGGGTCCGGCTACCGGGTGCTGCTGTTCGCACCGGGCTTCCTCAGCTCGCGCATCGAGCGCTGGCGCAGCAACCCGGCGAAGCCCGGCGTCATGCAGGACTGGGTAGATCCCATGCCCGTGCTGGCACCGCATTTCCGCCTGATCGCGCTGGACGTGCGCAACGCCGGGGAGCCACGCGCCGACATCACGCCTGATTACGGCTGCGACTCGTATACGGAAGATCACCTGGCGCTGCTCCGCCACCTCGGCGTGGGTCACTGCCACGTGATGGGCGCGTGCATAGGCGTATCCTTCGCGCTTTCGCTCGACAAGGCGCAGCCCGGGAGGGTGAGTAGCGTGGTGCTGCAGAACCCGATCGGCCGCGCCGGCAACCGCGAGACGGTCGAGGCCGAGTTCTGCAAGTGGGCCAAGCAGGTCGGCGCCTGACTATGCCGAGGTCACGGCGCCACGCGATGACCTCGTGCCATCGGCGGTTCCTGCGGGGTTGGCCTACTACACGGCCAGGCTACTCGCCCGCCTTGCCGCGGGGTAACGAGAGGCCAATTACCGACGAACGGGCGTCGTCTCGAACACCTGGTTCAGCGCTTGTCGAACAGGCGCTTCTCGTCGATCAGCGCGTTAACGAGGTCGATGACCTGCTGCAGCTTGGGGCCGAACTCGCTGGCCTGGTAGCAGAGCGACACGCGGTGCCCCCCCATGGCCGGGTGCACGGCCACCTGCCGCGCCGTGCGCTGCCGCACGTGCTCCGCCATCAGGCGAACCGGGACCAGGCCGATTGCCAGGCCCTTCAGGATGGTCAGGATCGTGACGGGCAGGTTGTTGCAAAGGCTGACCTGACCCGGCGCAGCACCGCCCTGCGCGAACCACGACATCGCCGTGGTGTGCAGCTTGGCCTCTGGCGGCGTGATCATCAGGTGGTAGCGTGACAATTCTGCCGGCGAGAGCGGATTGCGCGGCAGGGCCAGACCCCGGCCAACGAACCAGCCGAGCCGGTTGAGGCCGATTGACTGCGCCTGTACGTGCGGTTCGACACTCGCCTCCGAGACGACCCCCATATCCAATCGGCGCTCGTTCAACAACTTGCCGATTGCGGTGGAATTCCCCACCTCCACCGAGGTTCGCAAATGCGGGTGCTCCGCTTGCAAGCGCTGCAGCAGGTCGGGGAGGCAGATCAAGGCAAAGCTCTCGCTCAGGCCGAGGCGGAGCAGCCCCCGCAGCGGATCACGGCCTTGGAACCGCTCCACCACGGCGAGCGCGTCATCCAGGAGGCTACGTGCATGGCCAACCAATGCGTGCCCCTCGGCCGAGAGGCTGATCCGTGGCCCGTGCCGGATGAACAGCGTGGTACCGAGCGCCGCCTCTAGCTCGCGCACCCGCTGCGATATGCTTGGCTGCGTCAAGCCCAACTCCCGCGCAGCAGCGCCGAAACTGCCGAGCCGGACGATGCAGTCGAAGGTCTTCAACTGAGCAAGCGTGAGCATGATAGTGTAAGACTATCATCAAGGGCTTTAATTTCCAATTGTCCCTATGCATCGTTGACCTGTAGCGTGCCGTAATAAGAATACGACGGGGAACGTCCGTGCAAATCCTTCGCTGTCGAGGATGCCAGCCGAAGCATCATGCCGATCGGCGATCCATCGATGCCGTTCGCCCCGCCCTTCCGGGTTGGGAATGACGTCTATCTTCGCCGCGAGCCTGCCGGGTAGACGCCATCGCGTGCGGACGCGCGACGGTCTGTGGCTCGAGGTACGGGAGTGGGGCGACCCGAACGGGCCCGAGTTGCTGCTGGTCCCGGGCCTTGCTCAGAGCTGTCTGTGCTTTGCCCGGCAATACGCGGCCGCAGCGTTCGCCAACGTTCGGGTGGTCTCGTTCGATCCGCGCGGACACGGCCTTTCCAGCCATGCCTTGGGAGAATGCTACTACCAGGAGGGTGCACGCTGGTCGGGCGACGTCCAGGCGGTGATCGACACGCTCGGCCTGCGCCGGCCGGTTCTCGCCGGGTGGTCTTTGGGCGGCAGGATCGTCCGCCAATACCTGGTTGACTACGGCGACGCGGCGCTGAGCGGGCTTGCCTTCATTTCCTGCCGTCCCGTGGAGCTGCCGGAGGTGGTGGGGCCTGGCAATGCCGTCATACGGAGCCTGCAGCTCGACGAGCTCGGCAGCCGGATCGACGTGGCATCTGCATTCCTGCGCGCCTGCTTCGAACACCAGCCGAGCGAGGCGGACTTCGCTTTTGCACTCGCCTACAATATGCTTTGCCCCTTTGAAATCCGGTCGCAGATCGGTGGCTGGCTGACCGAGCCGGCGGTCTCCGCGGCGGCATTGCGCCGGGTTCGCGTCCCCACCCTGATCGTGCATGGCCTGGCCGACCGCCTGGTGCTGCCCCGGGCCGCCGAGGTAACGGCCGGCTTGATCCCGCATGCGCAACTGAGCCTGTACGAAGGCTGCGGCCACTCGGTGTTCTTCGAAGCGGCCGCACGCTTCAACCACGAACTCGCCGGGTTGGTCGCTGCAAGTTGGTCGGCACCGCGGGACCGCCAGCCGCTCCCGCAAGAACACGAACCGTAGTGCGAAACGCGAGAGAGACAGGGATGCCGAGCCTCGTCCAGGACCGCCGACCGGATAGCCCCGCCGCACGATGGTTCGGCACCGACCGAGCCTATTTATGGTTCGAGCGGTCGATTGCGGTTGCGGGTGCCGCCCTGTTGATCGCCGAGATCGTGCTGCTGTTCGCCAATGTCGTCGCGCGCTACGTCTTCGGCGACCCCCTGGTGTTGGCGGACGAGCTCTCCTCGGTCCTGTTCCTGTGGCTCGCGATGCTGGGGGCCGTGTTGGCGCTGACCCGCGCCAGCCACATGCGTATGACGGCGGCGCTGAACCGGGCGTCGCCGGAAACCCGGCGCGTGCTGGAGCGGATTGCCGATTTCGCCACGTTCGGCTTTCTCCTGCTCGCGCTGCTACCGGCCATCGATTACGTCGATAACGAGCAGGCGGTCAGCCTGACGACTATGGATCTTTCCATGGCCTGGCGTGCCGCCGCGATGCCGGTGGGCATCGGGTTGATGCTCCTTTCCTTTCCGCTGCGCATACGGCGGCGCCCGGGTAAGTCCGATGCGATTGCCTTCGCCATCGTGGCCGCTGTCTTCGCCGGCTTTGCCCTGCTGTCGCCTGTCTTGCACGGGCTCGGTATGTACAACCTGCTCATCTTTTTCCTGGGTGGTGCCGCCGTTACCGTTTTCGCAGGCATCCCGATCGCGTTCGCCTTCGGCCTGGCCACGATGGGCTATCTCGGGTTGTCGACCTACATCCCCGTCTCCGTCGTCGTCTCGCGGATGGACGCTGGCATGACCAGCCCCGTGCTGCTGTCGATCCCACTCTTCGTCTTCCTCGGCCTGCAGATCGAGCAGGCGGGCATGGCGCAAGTGATGGTGCAGTTCCTCTCCGACCTGCTCGGCCATATCAAAGGCGGATTGTCCTACGTGCTGGTCGCAGCAATCTACCTCGTTTCCGGCATCTCCGGATCGAAGGCGGCCGACATGGCGGCGATCGCTCCCGTGCTGTTCCCCGAGATGATCAAGCGCGGCGTACCCCGGGGGGATCTGGTGGCCCTGCTCGCCGCCACCGGAGCGCAAACCGAGACCATCCCGCCCAGCTTGATCCTGATCACCATCGGCTCTGTCACGGGCGTTTCCATCGCCTCCCTATTCGCCGGCGGACTGTTGCCGGGGCTGGTGGGCGGGGTCATTCTGTGCGCCGTGATCTGGCTGCGGTCCCGCGGCAGCACCGTGCCCGTGTTGCCGCGGGCCCGAGCCGCCGCGGTGCTCCGCAGCTTCATCGTGGCGCTCCCCGCGGTGGCACTGCCCTTCGTGATCCGCTCGGCGATTGTCGAAGGGATCGCGACGGCGACCGAAGTCTCCACGATCGGCATTGTCTACGCGCTCGTCATCGGCGCGCTCGTCTACCGCCGGTTCGACTGGCGCCGGTTCGGGCCGATGCTGGTGCAAACTGTGACGCTGTCGGGCGCGATCCTGCTCATCGTTGGCGCCGCGACCGCGATGGCCTGGGCCATCACGCAGACGGGGATCTCGCGCGGCCTCGCCCAATGGATCGCGAATGTGCCGGGTGGGGCGCTGTCGTTTCTAGCGATGTCGATCGTGATCTTCATCGTGCTTGGCAGCGTGCTGGAGGGTATCCCGGCCATCGTCCTGATGGGCCCGCTGTTGTTCCCCGTGGCGCACCAACTCGGCCTGAACGAGATCCACTACGCCATGGTGGCCGTGCTCAGCATGGGGATCGGGCTATTCTCGCCACCCTTCGGGGTCGGCTACTACGTCGCGAGCGCCATCGGCGGCGCGACACCGGACGAGGGCTTGCCGCATATCGGCCGCTACATCCTGGCCCTGTTCATCGGGTTGCTGGTCGTGGCGGCGATCCCCTGGATCTCGACGGCTCTGGTGTGACTTGCCATGGCGGCGCTGCGGGGGACAACAATGAGGGACCAAGAATGAACATCACACGACGCATCCTACTGGGCGGGGCGGTAACGCTGCTGGCGACGCCCGCGCTGATCCGCGGTGCGAGGGCGGCGGAATTCACTTACAAAATCGGCACCAGCACGCCGCTTGCCCACCCTTTCAACACGCGGCTGTCGGAGGCTGGTGAGATCATCCGGAAACAGTCGAACGGCCGAATGGATTTCCAGGTGTTTCCCGACAGCCAGCTCGGCGGCGACAACGACATCCTGTCCCAGGCGCGCAGCGGTGCCATCGAGTTCTGCCAGCCGACCGGGCAGGTACTCTCTACCATCCTGCCGGTTGCCGCCATCAACGCCATGGGCTTCGCCTTCTCCGATTACGACAAGGTTTGGCCAGCGATGGACGGGGACCTCGGCGCCTTCGTCCGCAAGCAGATCATTGCCAAGACCAACCTCGTACCGATGGAAAAGATGTGGGATTTGGGCTTCCGCCAGACCACGACCAGCAGCCGTCCCATCAAGGTGGCCAAGGACCTGGAGGGCCTCAAGCTCCGCGTGCCGATCGCACCCAGCCTGGTCGCGATCTTCCGCGCGCTGAAAGCAGCTCCGGTGGGAATGCAATTCGGCGAGGTCTATTCGGCGCTCCAGACCCATGTCGTTGACGGACAGGAGAATCCACTTTCCCAAGTCACTGCGGGCAAGCTTTACGAGGTGCAGAAATATGCCTCCATGACCAACCACGTCTGGGACGCGTATTGGATTTGCTGCAACGCTGCCGCCTGGAAGCGACTGCCGGCCGATCTGCAGGCGATCGCGGCCAAGGCGTTGAACGACACGGCGCTGCCGCAGCGCGACGACATCTTCAAGCTGAACGCCAGCACCCGGGGTGAACTCGAGGGCAAAGGGATGCTCGTGAACGACACCACGCCTGAGACATTCCGCGAGCAGCTCACAACTGGCGGTTTCTACAAGGAATGGCGGGGTAAGATGGGCGACGAGGCTTGGGAATTGCTGGAGAAGCATGTCGGCAAGCTGGGATGACAACCCGCGGTTCAGGCGCGGACGATCGATCGGGATTGTTCCGGGCCACAGCCTGCTGCGCCGCTGCGATTGCCTCGACCGCCGAACCCACGATGAAGGCAGCTGCGAAGCTGCCGCCCTACCATGTCGAATTAACGTAGGACGCATAGGCGTAGCGTCCTGCGCCATGCTCTGGTGAACGAGCCCCAGCCAATTCGATGCATCCGGCAGCTGGACGAGACTGTAGGCGGCCATTGCGAAGGTGAACTGCCCTCAGACTTCCGCAGCCCGCGATGATAGGCCATGCAGCCACAATCGAAGGCCTTGCCCTGCTTGGAGGATGTGATGAAAAGAGATGCTCGTGCCGGCTAGAGCGTCATCCGATCGACCTTGCTCATCGACCGGATAGATGCTCGTGCCGGCTAGTTTAACCGTTGAATGCGCGTTCGGGCGAGTACCCGTCGGGTTGGCTGGCTTGTATAAGAGCAAAAAAACAGGGAGGAATGGTGAGAGTGGCACAAAGGATTGCGCAGGTGTCGACCGTGCCCCGTACGGGTGTACGTTGGCGGATCTTCTTCCTATTGTTGCTGCTCGTGACAGTGAACTACGTCGATCGCGCATCACTCTCGGTGGCATTGCCAGTCATCAGTGCGGAATTCCATTTGGCACCGGCCGCTCAGGGGCTCTTGCTGAGCGCCTTCTTCTGGACCTACTCCGCCATGCAGATACCCGGGGGGCTGCTGGCCGATTGGCTCAAGCCTCGCATCGTGATCGCCGGGGCAACCGTCGTGTGGGGATTGTTTCAATGTCTCGGCGCAGCGTCCACCGGCATCACCACTCTGGTCATCAGCCGGCTTGGGCTGGGAGCGGCGGAGGGGCCCGTCTATCCTGCCGGTGGCAAGCTGAACGGGCTTTGGATGCCGCTAAATGAACGAGGACGGGGTGCGGCCCTGCTGGACGGCGGCGCACCGCTGGGCGCCGCGTTCGGCTCCCTTATCATCGCGACGTTGATCTCGCAGCTTGGCTCCTGGCGCCTATCTTTCCTGCTGGCAGGCCTCGGTACCATAGCTTGCGGCGCTCTCGCTTGGTGGTATATCCGCGACACGCCCGCACAGCATCGCAGTGTCAGTCCATCGGAAGCAGCCTACATCGCTGAGGGGCAACGCAGCGAGGGCCAGTATGACGAGCGCCCGGTAACCAATCACGAGTTGTTCTCCAACCCTTCGGTCTGGTTGATGTGTCTGGGCTGGATCTGCTGCAACACGGTTTGGATCGGTCTTCTGACATGGATGCCGACCTATCTCGCGACGACACAGGGATTGCACATCGCGGCCCTTGGCGGCTTCTCGTTCATCATCTTTCTCTCTGGCTTCGTCGGTGAGATCGTCGGCGGCGTGGTACTCGATCGGCTGGTCCGCAGCACGCTGCCACCCGGTGTCGCCTATCGCATCGTGTTCGGCCTGTCGGCGGTGATCGCGACCCTGGCGCTATTCGGGATCGCCTATCTGCACGACATGACCGCGATCATCGTGCTGCTATCCGGTGCGCTATTCTTCACCCGCTGGAGCAATCTCTACTGGGTCTTGCCGCCGCTGCTTGCGGGGCCAGCGAAGGCAGGGCTGCTGGGCGGCACAATGAATTTCTGCACCACCATCTTCAACGCCTTTTCCACGATCCTGATCGGCTTCATCGTGCAGGCGACAGGTTCATACGACGCGGTCATGATGTTCTTCGGCGCGATGGGCCTGGTGCTGCTGATCTGTTCGATGAGCATCCGCTATCGCCGTCCCGCATGACTGGTCGTGCAGTCCAACGTCTTAAGCCCGAACCAGCAAGCTTCATCCATCCACGGTCACGCCGTAGAACTTGACGAACCCGGGCAGGATACCCGAAAGCCGCGACCGGAACGCCACCGGCTGATAGATCTGGCCAGCCGGTATGAAGGTCGCCTCCTGCCAGCATTGCTGCTGGATCGTAGCCGCGATGCTCTTCTGCGCCGTCAGATCTGGCGCCTGCAGCCAGTCGTCGTGAAGCTGTTCCAGGACCTGACTAGTCGGCCAGCCGTACCAGCTCTGCAGCCCATTTCCCCGCACCGTGTCGGTGACGGCCGGATTGAGGATATTGATGCCGGACACCATCGACGGAAAACAGCTCCAGCCGCCCTTCTCGACCGGCTCCCTGCTGTTGCGGCGCTGGAACAACGTGCCGGAATCCATCGCCTGCGTGTCCACGTTGAGCCCGATCCGGCGGAACAGGTCATCGGCGACATTGGCCATCGGGCCGCTGATCGGATGGTCGGTGGGCGACATCAGCACCACCCGCTCGCCGCGATACCCGGCCGCGGCCAGTTCTCGCCGGGCGCGCGCCGCATCTGTCGGGCCGAACAGGTCTGCCATCCCCGCATCGGTTGCCATCGGCGTGTCCGGGCAGAACACGCCAAGCTTCACGTGCCACATGGACCCATCGGTCGAGTAGGCCTGCATGAACTCCGTCTGGTTCGCCGCGCGCAACACAGCACGCCGGATGGCTGGATTGTCGAAGGGCGGCTGGATGCAATTGAAGCGCAGAACCGGGGTCAGCCCGGTGCGATCCTTCACCTCCACCCGGACGGACGGATTGCGGCGCAGGCTGCCGATCAGGTCCGGGCTCGGTGCCTCCAGCCAGTCGACCTCACCGGTCTGAAGTGCTGCGACCGCCGTGGCCGCGTCGGGGATGGTGATCCACTCGACCCGGTCCACATGCGCGATCTTCGGCCCGGCGCTGATCGAAGGCGTGCCATCCGGACGCGGCACGTAGCCCTCGAACCGGGCATACACGGCACGGGCACCCGGCAGGCGTTCGGACGCCACGAAACGGAACGGACCGCTGCCGACCATCTCCTCGATCGGCTTGTAGGGATCCGTGCGCGCCAGCCGCTCCGGCATGATCGGACACATATACGGCGACACCTTGGCCAAGGCGTCCGGCAACAGCGGGAACGGGCGCTTCATGCGGAACTGGAGTGTGCGGTCGTCAGGGGCTGTCAGCTCATCGTTCGCCGCCATCAAAGCCTGGCCGAAATTATCACGCACGCCCCAACGCCGGATGCTGGCCACGGCATCGCGCGCCAGCACCGGTGAGCCGTCATGGAAGCGCAGCCCATCTCGCAGCGTGAGCCGCCACAGCTTCCAATCCTCGTCCACCGTGTGCCCAGCCACCATCTGCGGCTGGGCGCCGAACGCGGCGTCGAGCCCATACAGCGTGTCGAACACGAGGTAGGCATGGTTGCGCGTCGGCGTAGCCGTGTTCGCCACCGGGTCCAGCAACGAGAGGTCCACGTAGGGAACGAAGCGGATGACCTTGTTGGACGCGCCACGTGCCAGGTTGGGGGCAGCCAGAACCGCGGCCGCGGCGCTGAGAAATCCTCGACGCTTCATTGTGATCGCTCCCTATCGCCGGGGCTCTGTTGGCCCCTTTGCGTGCTATTCTTGGTAGAACGGCTTCCTTCCGGCCGCCATCATCGGGTGGTCCGCCGAGAAGTAAGCCCTAGCCAGGCCTCGAAGTCCCGCGCTGCTGGCTGCGCGACGGATCGATCCGATAAGGCTCGCTCATGATAGCGCGCCTTTCGCTATCATCGCGTCCAGCACGTCCTCGTAACGGCCGGGGACAGTCCCGCCGAAATGCTGCTTCAGCCCCATGCCGGCGACCCAGCGCAACCTGGCCGCCGCAGCCGCCGCGACCGTGTTGTCGAGACCAGCCTCCGCCAGCGCATCGGCCGACATCGCTACCTCCTCGGACCGCCGTTCGGCATGGATAGCGCCCGTGGTGAGCAAGGAATTCGCGAGATCGGAAAACGGCTTGGCAAACGTCTTGTCCAGTGAGCGCAGGATTGGTTGCTCGATGCCAAGTTGCCTGGATGCCAGCAGGCATTCGACGAGCAGCGCCTCCAGCCCCTTCATGACGACCGAGCGGAGGATCTTGATCCCGGACGCCGTGCCGATATCCGGCCCAACCACCTCGATCCGCATGCCCCAGGGCACCAACGCATCCCGCATCCGCTCCGCTGCCGGGCCGCTGGCGAGGATCGGCAGGCCATGGCCGTCTGCCGGCGTGCCGACGATGGATGCGTCCCCCGCGACCACGCCCGAAGGCTGCACGCGCGTGGCAACCTCGCGTTTGATGCCGGGCGTCGCGGAGGCGACATCGACGAACCAGTGCGCGGGTGTCAGCACGGTGGCGAGCGACGCCGCACTGTCTAGCGATGCGGAGCCCGGCGTCACGCCCAGGATCAGATCCGTCTGCGCGGTCAGGGCGGCCGGGTCGCGCACCAGAACCACCCCCGCCTCCTGCGCCCGCCGCTGGATCAGCCCGCTATATGGTCCGTCGAACGCGTAGCGGTCATAGGCGACAATGTTCTCCAGGCCCTGGCCTCGGAGGCCGCGTCCTAAGGTACTGCCTATCTCTCCGTAACCGATCAGGCCCAGCCGAATCTGCTCCGCCATACTGAATCTCCCTTGGGCCGCGCTGCTTGCGATGCACGCCCGGCCTTAACGGCCGGCGAGCCGCCGTCCCTCCTCGAGCCCGGTGAAGGACCGCACCGGCGCCGGCATCAGCCAGCGGAAGCCCTGTTCGATCACCCGGGCCACGTTCGCCGTGTCCACATGCGGATGGCCGCAGGCAACTCCCTCCTCCCGGCAGATGCCGAGGATCTCGTCCATCGCAGCCACGACCGAGGGATGATCGTACTGGCGCGGCACACCAAGCTCCTGCGACAGGTCGCCCTCGCCGATGATCACGACGCCAATGCCGGGAACCTCCCGCAGGATGGCACGCAAGTTGCGCAATCCGGCAACGTCCTCGCACATGATGCCAACCAGGATCTCGCCGTCCGGATCGAGCGGCCAGACATCCGCCTTGGCGTAGTATTCGTGCTGCGTCAGGCCCCAGTAGCGGGCGGCCGCGGCCGGGGCGTCGCCGCGCTGGCCCGCGGGTTCGAACCGCGGCGCTTCCCGTGGACGCGGATAACGGCAGGACGCGACGGCGTTGCGCGCCTCCGCGACCGAGCTGACATGCGGCCAGATGATGCCGTACACCCCGGCATCCAGCACCTGCTTGGCGATCCATTGGTTCATCTCGCCACCATTGGGCGGGATGCGCACCATGGGGGTTACCGCTGGCGCGATCGACCCGCTGCTGGCGATCTGCCGCCGATCCAGCAAATACTGCAGCGAGTGCCGCAACGCGCCGATGTCGTAGCCGCCATGCTCCATCTCGAACACGACGGCATCATAGGCAGAGCCGGCCAAGCTCTGCGCCGTTCCGGGGTCGGCCGTGCAGAATGTCGCAAACGCCGCCTGGCCGGACTGCAACGCGCCGATCGCGCCGTTCAGCCGAGCCATCTCAGTGTGGCCTGTCACCCTGCACGGTGGTTCGGTGCATGTAGCGGTCGCCGATGCCCTTGTAGTCGGAAACCGCGAAATGCATCACCGAACGGTTGTCCCAGATGACGATGTCATGCCGGCGCCAGCTATGGCGGTACACCATGTCGGGCGTCGTGCAATGGGCGAACAGGAACTGCAGCACCGCATCGCTTTCCGTCGGCGACAGGTCCGGAATGTGGGACGTGAAACCGCGGTTGACGAACAACGCCTTGCGGCCACTGTCGGGGTGGGTGCGCACGATCGGATGCAGCGCCTTGGAGCTGGCGAGTTCGTCCGAGTGAGTGCCGAACTCCTTGGAATAGGACGTGGCGGCGGCGGCGGCACGGTCATGCACCGCCATCATGCCCTCCAGGAAGCTCTTCATCCGGTCGGACAACTTGTCGTAGGCGCGATACATGTCCGCGAACATGGTGTCGCCGCCAACCGGCGGGATTTCCAAGGCATGCAGCAGCGATGCCTTGGATGGCTCGTTCATCCAAGAACCGTCCGAGTGCCAGTAGGTCCCGGCGTCCTCCCGCCCGATCGGCTGGCCGTCGATCTTCTTGTTGGACACCCGGTAGATCTCCGGGTGGCCCGGCAGATAGTAGCGGCCCAGCATGGAGTTCGGGTTGCCGACCTGGAGCTCGCCGAAATTGCGACTGAAGGCGATGTGCTGGTCCGGCGTGATGTCTTGGTCCCGCAGCACCAACACGCCGCTCGCGTTCAGCCAAGCATCATACAGCTCTCTGAACAGGTTGGCCCCGACGGGCTGGGTGAGGTCCAGCCCGATCACCTCGGTACCAGCAGCAGGGGATAGCCGGCGCATCGACAAGCTCATGGTAGCTGCACTCCCTCGACGGTGGGTGGCCTGGGTGGCCTTACCTCTTGTTAAGTGCATTCAGCCTCCCGGAGGAGTTGTCTGTCAACAGAACGCAGCCAGGCTCATCGTGTGCGCTACACCGTAGGATTGACGCCGACACCCGGCGCCACGGGCTATGCCTGAACTGCCTCCAATTCCTTCAACACAGGCAGCAGGTGGGACCGGAACAGTCCATAGTTCTCGCTCATGGGAAAATGCCCGAGCCGTTCCATGATCGCCACCGACGCACCCGGGATCGCAGCTGCAGTCTCCAGCGTGGCCTCTGGAGAACAGGAGTAGTCGTAATCGCCCGTAAGCAGCCACACGCGGCATGCCGCGGTGTCAATCTGATGCAGCTCCCCGCGCAGGTCCCCCTCGGCCTTATAGAAATGCAGGTCGCCGCGGAAGATTCCGGGCCCACCCTGCATGTAGTGCCACAGCGTCTCCCACCGTTCATTCTCCGGGCTTTGCGGCGCCATCAGGCCCGAGACGATGCCTGCACACACCTCGCCGCCGTGCACGTCGGGGCGGTGGGTCCAGCTCACGTCGTAATAGGGCACCACGTGGGCGGACGATTGCAGGCCGATCACGGCCCGGAACTCCGCGCTGTGCCGCGCTGCCAGATCCAGCACGATGCGGCCACCGATCGAGCAGCCGAGCACGGCCGGCCGGTCCAGCCCGAGTTCCTTGCTGACGGCCTGGATCGCGGCGACGTAGGACGCGGTGGTGAGTTGGTAATCCTCGCGCCACCAGCCCGATGGCGGTGAGGATTTCCCGTGCCACGGCAGGTCGAAGCTGATGCAGCGAAAGCGCCGCGTCACCTCCGGATCGGTCAGTAGGCCACGATATTGCCGCGTGTCCGAGCCCGCGGTGTGCAGGCAGAGCAGCGGGATGCCTTCACCGGCCTCCTCGTAATAGATCCGGTGCGGCACGCCGCCGATCTCGACGCGCATGTAGCGCCCGACGATATCCTCGATCATGCGGCTTCCTCCCGAAGCTTGGCGAAGACGCCCTTGAACCAGAATAAATGCTGCATGAACGGCCGCAGGTCACCCTCCACTCGCAATGCACCGCGCCTCACGAGGGCGAGCAGATCGTGGAAGCCCGGCGTGGGATCCGGCCGCATGAAGACGGCCCACGCCGCCGGGTCGGCACGCAAGGCCACCGTCCAGGACGGCATGACGAACGGCCCTTCGGCCACGCTCGCGATCGCGCCGTTGCGCACCACCCAGCGCCAGCTGCGGTCGCCCACTTCCAGCAGCACATCTGCCTCCATCAGACGCCCCCACCGGCGCAGCATGGGGTCGGCGTTGATCGCCGCGATCATGCCTGGGTCTATCATGCGGGCAGCATTTTGCAGGCTTTCGGATCCATCGGGCGGAAAGCCTCCGCCGCCGGAATGGTCTTGCGCAGGCTGTAGTAGTCCCATGGTCCCTTGCTCTCCGCCGGCGTCTTCACCTGGAACAGGTACATGTCATGGATCGCACGCCCATCCGCGCGTACCAGGCCGCGGCCGAATAGCGCATCGTCCGTAGGAGTTGCCTTCATCTGCTCGACCACCTTGCGTCCGTCCTGCGCGGAGCCGACCGCCTTCACCGCGTTCAGGTAGTGGGTCACGGCCGAATAGGCGCCGGCATGGATCATCGAGGGCTTCTGCCCCTTCATCTGCGGTGCGAAGCGGGCGGAGAAGGCGCGCGTCCCGTCGTTCAGGTCCCAGTAGAATGCCTCCGTCAGCACAAGTCCCTTGGCCTGCGCCAGGCCGATCGCATGCACGTCGGCAATCTGGAACAGCAGGCCTGCCAGTTGCTGCGTGATCCCGAACTCCGACGCCTGCTTGATGCAGTTCACCGTGTCGTTGCCCGCGTTGGCGAGACCGATCACCTTGGCGCCGCTGGACTGCGCCTGCAGCAGGAACGAGGAGAAGTCCGCAGTTCCAGGAAACGGCGTCGGCGCGGAACCGAGGATTTTGCCGCCAGCCTGCTTCACGATCGCCGCGGTGTCGGCTTCTAGCGAATGGCCGAACGCGTAGTCGGCGGTGATGAAGAACCAGGTGTCTTGCCCTTGTTGCACCAGGCTACGTCCGGTGCTGTTGGCCAGCGCCCACGTGTCGTACACCCAGTGCACGTGGTTCGGCCCGCAATGGCTGCTGGTCAGGTCGCCGGTGGCGGGGCCGGTGAACAGCGCCACCTTGTTCTTAGCCTGCACCAGGTCGGCGACGGCGAACGCCACGGAGGAGGCAACGACGTCGACGAACGCTGTCACGCCCTTGGTGTCCACCCAGTCCCGCGCCAGGGCGGAGCCGACATCGGCCTTGTTCTGAAAGTCGCCCTGGATCAGGTCGACATCCATACCCGGATTGGCGCGCTTGAAGTCGTCGATCGCCAGTTGTGTGCCGACGACGGAGCCCTGGCCGGCATTTGCCGAATAGGGGCCGGACATGTCCGACAGCACACCGAGCCGGATCGGCTCAGCGGCCCATGCCCTGGGCGCCAGCGCGGCCCCCGCCATTGCGACGGACGAGCCTAACACCGCCCGGCGGCCTAGTACGTTTTGCCTCACGACTATCTCTCCCTGCTGATCTTGTTTCGATCCGACCAGGCTTACCTCGCCCGTCGCCGGGTCGAGTAAGAACTCGCTGTCACGCCTAGCCAGACCGCGCCACTCGCCAGCGATCAGCCGGTCTAATTGCGGGTACTCGGTCACGCCAAGTCCTCCAACCATGCGACCGCATCGACCGCGACAACGCCCTCACCGTTCCGTTTCACGATCAGCGGGTTCACCTCGCACTCGACCACGCGCGGCCCCTTGCAGCCGGCCAGGTTGGACATGGCAACCACCGCGGCGGCCAACGCATCGATGTCCCCGGCGGGACGGCCACGGAAGCCCTTGAGGAGGGCGAAACCCTTCACCTCGTCGATCATTTCATGGGCAGTGGCCAGGTCGACCGGGGCCGCCCTGATACTGCGGTCGCGGTAGATCTCTGTCGCCGTGCCGCCCGCCGCCAGCAGGACAAGCGGCCCCATCTGCGGATCGATCCGGTAGCCGACCAGCGCCTCCCCGATGCCCGAGGCCATCTCCTGCACCAGCAGCCGCACATCCTCGTGGCCTGGCAAGGCTTGGGCGACAGCCGTCCTGACCCGGGCCGCCGCCGCAACCAGGCCCGCACGGTCCACGATGCCTAGCGCCACGCCACCCACGTCGCTCTTATGGGCGACAATGTCCGACAGCAGTTTCACCGCCACGGGAAATGGCACGCCGGGATCGGCCTCGCCGGCCAAGGGGGCACAGTGCGCGTGAGCGATCCCGACCGAGGCCAGCAGCCCATACGCAGCCAGCTCGTCGACCAAGCGCCCTGGACGCTGCGGTAACGATGTTTCCAGGCCGTGCTGGCAGGCACGGCGGCGGAATGCGGCAGCGATCGCGTCGGCACAGGACTCCGGAGTGCGGAATGCCGGCACCTCCGCGTCCGCCAGGCTGCGCAAGGCGTCCGGCGCTTCCGGCACCAGGAATGCGGCGAGGCGAGCCCCCTGCCCCGCGCTGTCGATCACTGGGCGCACCGCCAGTTCGGGCTGGAACCGGGCGGAGGAGCCGGCGACCGCGACCACCAGGTCATAAGCCGGGTCTGCCAGCATCGCATCCAGCGCGGCCTTCATGATGTCGTAGCGTGTGCCGGCCAGTGTCAGGTCGAGGATGCGACCATGGCCCGGATCGATGCCGGCGGACACCAGGCGCGTGGCGGTCGTGGGACCGGGGCCCTGCACGTCGATGCCGCGGATGCCGAGCTGGTCCACCACCATCGCGGCCCCGCCGCCGGTGGTGGTGACCACGCCCACCACGGGCCGCCTGGCGCCGCTTTGGCGGATGGGCAGGCGACGGAGAAGGGCGGGCGCCTCCAGCAATGCCTCCAGCGTCTCAACCCGTGCGATGCCGCAATCGCGCAGGAACGCATCGGCTACGTCGTCCTCCCCGGCCAGTGCCCCCGTATGGGATTGCGCCAGTTCCGCCGCCGCCGCCGAGCGGCCGAGCTTGTATGCCAGCACTGGCTTGCCCCGTGCCGCCGCGCCGGCGGCGAAGACACGCAAGGCAGCCCCGTCCCGGATCGTCTCCAGGAACAGCAGGAAGGCCGTCACGTCCGGATCGTCGAGCGCGGCCGAGCAGATGTCAGCCACGCCGAGATCGGCCTCGCCCCCAACCGACACCAGGCACGCAAAGCCGATCCCCCGCGCCTTCCCGCGGGAGGCGAGCGCGCCGATCATGCTGCCGCTCTGCGACGCTACGAACAGCCCGCCCCGGGGCAGGTCCGGCTCGGCGAATGCGGCGTTGGCGGTCAGCACCATGCGGTGGTGCAGGTTGGCGATACCCAGGCTGCTAGGGCCCAACAAACGCGTTCCAGTGCCGCGAACCACCGCGGCAAGCTGCGCCTCCTTCGCCGCTCCCTCCGGTCCGGCCTCGGCGAAGCCGCCCGCCAGCACCGTGACGGCAGGGACGCCCAGGCGGACGCACTCGCCCACCGCCTCGACCGCCGCGTCCGTCGGCAACAGGATGAAGGCGTGGTCGGGCAGGGCCGGCAGGTCCGCCAGGCTCGGCCAAGCCTGCTCCCCCAGCACGGTGGCCCGGCGCGCGACCGGATAGATGGTCCCCGCGAACCCGCCCTGGCGCAGGAAGCGCAGCGGGCGGGAGGCGGTCTTGGACGGGTCGTCCGACGCGCCGACCAGTGCCAGGCTGCCCGGCCGGAGCAGCGCCTCGGTTAGGCTCATTCCGCGGCCATCGGAGTAGGATTCTGGGTAGAACGCGGCGGGCGCTGGGAGAACCGGCGCTCGAATACTTCCTCTGCCAGACGGTTCTTCATCATCTCGATCGAGCCGCCGGCGATCATCCAGCCGCGGCACCGGCGCATGCAGTACTCGACGAGGGACTCCTCGCTGAAACCAGTGCCGCCCATGATCTGGATCGCCTCGTTGGCGACCTCGAAGCCAGCCTGGTTGCAGGCGAGCTTGGCCACGGTTGTCTCGTAGGGCGACGGCAGTCCTCGGTCCGCGTTGACGGCGGCGCGATACAGCAGCAACTGCGCCGATTCCAGCTTCACCGCCATGTCGGCGAACTTCCACTGCAATCCCTGGAACTCGCAGAGCGGCCGGCCGAACTGCTTGCGCGTCTTGGCGTGCTCCTTGGCCCGCTCGAACGCGTAGCGTCCCACTGCGAGGCTGCGAGAGGTGTTGCCGATCCGTTCGGCGTTGAAGGCGGCGATCTGCTTCTTGAAACCGCCTGGGCCAAGCAACAGGTTCGCCGCCGGCACCCGGCAATCCTCGAAATACAGCGCGCTCCATTCCTCGCCATTCAGGAACAGCGACGGCTTGCCCACGGTGAAGCCCGGCGTTCCCCGTTCGATCAGGATGGAGCCGATGCCGTCGATGCCGGGACCGAACCTTAGGTAGATCAAGTACAGGCTCGCCTCGGCGCTATGGGTGCCGAAAACCTTGCTGCCGTTGACGACGTACTCGTCGCCGTCCAGCCGGGCGGAGGTGCGCAACTCCGTTGCCGCCGACCCGGCGTCTGGCTCGCTCATCCCCAGCGAGATTGCGTTGCGGCCGGCCAGTAGCTCGGGCAACCAGCGTTCCTTCTGCGCCGGGTTGGCGTATTCGGCGAAGGTGCGGATCGGGCCGAAATTCCCCGCCTGGATGACGTCGGCGGAGCGCGGGCAGGCGGCTGCAACCTGCTCGATCGCCAGCACCGCGTCCATCAGCGTGCCACCCTGCCCGCCATCGGCCTCCGGGATGGTGATGCCCAGCAATCCCTGTTGAGCCGCCATCTGGCCTACGTCGAACGGGAAGCCCGGCTGGTGTGCCCGGGCCAGTGCACCGGGGGCGAGCTTGTCATCGGCCCAGCGGCGGACCGCGTCCGCGAACTGCGCCTGCTGCTCAGTCAAGCTGAAATCCACCTGCTCACTCCCGATGGGCGCGTTCGAGGTCTGCCGCGCCAGCGTTTCGCTTGGGCCACCCCGGCTTGGCGGGGAAGTGTCGAGATGGTATGTCGGCATGAGTTTTTGTTATGGGGTGCCGTGGCGAAGTCGCTCCCACCGCTGAACCCGCTCGCCGTATTCGATACGGTGAGCCGTCTCGGCAGCTTCACGCTTGCTGCGGCCGAACTATGCGTGAGCCAGTCCGCGGTTAGTCGACAGGTCGCGGTGCTGGAAGGCTTCCTGGGCGTGCGGCTGTTCCGCCGCGAGCCACAGGGCGTGACGCTCAGCCCGGAGGGCCAAGCGTATCACGCCGAGGTGGCACCCAGCTTCGCGAGGATCGTCGCCGCCACGGACGCCCTGCGCAGTGCCAACCGTCAAGGGCCGTTGCGCCTGCGCGTCTATGCCACGTTCGCAGTGAAGTGGCTGATCGCCCGCCTGCCGCGCTTCCATGCCCAGCATCCCGCCATCAAGGTGCAGCTCAGCACCACGGCGGCACCGGTCGACTTCACCCGTGACGCGGTCGATATGGCCGTGCAGTTCGGCGACGGTGAGTGGCCGGGTTTGTCGAGCCAACTGCTGATGCGCGACGTCATCCAGCCGGTGTGCAGCCCACAGCTGCTGGCGGACCATGGCGGCCACATGGGGCTGGATACCTTGGGCCGGCATCGTCTGTTGCACTCGCACTACCGACGTGATGATTGGCCAGACTGGCTGCGGTCAGTCGGGCAGCCGAACCGTCCCGTGGCCGGCGACGAGTTTCCGAGTTCCGTGCTGACCTTGCACGCGGCTGCCGAAGGTCTCGGCATCGCCATTGGCCAGATGTCGCTGCTCGGAGAAGATCTCCGCTCCAAGCGGCTTGTCACGCCTTTCTCGCGACCTCTCGAACGGCCGCTTGGCCATTATGTCGTCTGGTCGAAGTCTAACCTACCGGACGTGAGGGGCCGCGCATTGGCCCGATGGCTTGCGGCAGAGGCAGCAGCATCTTGCTAAAATTGATGCGCAGCGAGCGTTGAGACGTAGCGCTCGTAGTCCTTGACCAGCCTGCGGCATCGAGTTGCCGAGGGCAACGCTCGACCACCTGCCCGCGCTGTTGTTGAAGGCGTGAGTAAACGCTCGAGCCTGCGCGTCCTCTGGGACATAACGCCCGGCCTTGACCGAAGTCATCCCGCCACTTCGACGCCAGCCTCAGGGGAGGTGACCTCCTGCCCTCGCCCTACCTGGATCGAGGCCCAAGCGGCTTCTTGCGCGATCGTGGCACTGCCGTCCCGCGTCAGTTCGAGTCCGGCCAGGAAGGTTCCCGCCACCGCCGTCCGGCAGCGCAGCTCCCGCTCCGGCGCATCGAGCGCCACCTCCGGCAGGAAGGCCTCCAACGCGGCGCCCTCCTCCCCAACCAGCTTCAGCATCGCCCGGATCCGCTCGGCCGCGTCGGCCATGCTCCAGAACGGCGGCCCGGGCACCCGGTAGAGCGCGCCCGCCTCGGCGGGTAGCCGGATCGCGATCAGACACGCTCGCAGCAGAGCGGTGATGTCGCCGGTCCGCCCCGCCCGGACGTTGCCTGCCCCGTCCGGCTGCCCGCGCCCGAACACGTCACGACCCAGCTGGCCCCTTCCCTCCAGCCAGTCCGCGGCACGCCCGATCCCCGCCCGGCCCAGCAAGCGCTGCCGCAGTCGTTCGGCCTCATCCTGGGCGTCTTGCGCCGCGGTGGCGTCGGCCGGCACCAGCAGGCGGGAGCGCAGCAGCGTGAGATCGGCGGCCATCACCAGCCAGTCGCCCCAGCGGCCCAGCAGCGTGGGCCGCAGGT
>CAXTWC010000040.1:0-7135 GCA_964247805.1 uncultured Acetobacteraceae bacterium
GGACCGCTTGTAACCTGCGACATCGGTGCCCGCCGGCACATCCAACGTCACCATGGCGTCGTCCATCACACGGGCGGCGAAGCTGGCCAGGCCGGGGTCCGCCATCGCATCCGCCACCGTCTCCGCCCCTGCCAAATAGCCGAGATACGCCAGCGCGGAGTGACTGGCGTTGAGCATGCGCAGCTTCATTGCCTCGAACGGCGCCACGTCCTGCACCATCGTAGCGCCGGCATCCTCCCAGGCGGGCCGGCCGCCGGGGAACCGGTCGGCGATGACCCACTGGGTGAACGGCTCCGCGATCACCGGCCAAGCATCCTCCACCCCCAACGCGCTCGCCACACGAGCCCGATCGGCGTCCGTGGTGGCGGGCACGATGCGGTCCACCATGGTATCCGGGCAGCTGATCTCCCCGGCGACGAACGCGCCCAAATCCGCCGAGCGCAGCGTGGCAAACCGGGTGAGCAGCGCGTGCACCGCGTGGCCATTGGCCGGCAGGTTGTCGCAGCACAACACGGTGAAGGGCGCGATCCCCTCCGCCCGGCGCCGCGCGGCCGCCGCGGCGAGCAGCCCGAGTGCGGACCGGGGTGCCTCGGGATGGGCCAGGTCGTGCACGATATCCGGGTGGGTTTCGTCCAACGCGCCGGTCGCCGGGTCGCGGCAATACGCCTTCTCCGTAACGGTCAGGCTCACGATCGCCGTTGTGAGGGCGCACATTGCGTCGACCAGGGCAGCGGGGTTTTCGGGCCCGACCAGGATGCGCACGACGCTCCCGATCACCGCAAGGCTGTCCGTCTCGCCGCGGGTATTCAGTGTGAACAGCCCACCCTGCGGCGCCAGCGCATTGCGTGTCCCGGCGCTGCGTAGGCTAGCCGCGGTAATGCCCCAGCGTGTGTCGCCGGCCGCCAGCACGGCCTCGGTATACGCCGCCTGATGCGCCCGGTGGAATGCGCCGAGGCCGAGATGCACGATACCGCTGGCGAGCGCGCTGCGATCGTATCGCGGGCGCGCGACGCTGGCCGGGAGGTCTGCGAGTGTGGCGGGGGAGAGCCGGGTCAGAGCGGCCATCCGTTCTGGTGCGCCAGTGCCGTCATGACGCCGCGGATTTCCGCCAGGCCCCGCATGCGGCCGATCGCGGGATAGCCGGGGTGGGTCGCCTTGCCCACATCGTCCAGCATTTCGTGCCCGTGGTCGGGGCGGAACGGCAAGCGCCAGTGCTGGTCTCCAGCATCCCGGCGGCGCTGTTGTTCGGCAAGCAGCACGCGCACCACGGCCACCATATCCGTGCCGCCGCCCAGATGGTCGGCCTCCATGAACGAGCCATCCGGTTCATTGGCGACATTGCGCAGGTGGACGAAGTGGATGCGGTCGGCGAACTGCTCGGCGATCGCGGGGAGGTCGTTCTCCGGACGGGCTCCGAGGGAGCCGGTGCACAGGGTCAACCCGTTGGACGCGGAGGGCACGGCGTCCAGGATGAACGCGATGTCTTCCGCCGTCGACGTGACGCGTGGCAGGCCGAGCAGTGGGCGCGGTGGGTCGTCCGGATGGATGCACAGCCGCACACCGGCCTGCTCTGCGGTCGGGATCACCTCGGCCAGGAAACGCTCGAGGTTGGCGCGCAGGCGGGCATGGTCGACGCCACGGTAGCGCGCCAGCATGCCGCGCAAACCCTCGATGTCGTAGCGGTCGAACGCGCCGGGCAATCCGGCCATGATGGTGGCCAGCAGGGTCCGCTTGGTCTCGTCGGTCGCCGCATCGAACCAGGCGCGGGCACGGTCGAGCACGTCGGTGCTCCAATCCGCCTCCGCTCCGTCGCGCTTGAGCATGTGCACGTCGAAGGCGGCGAACTCGTGCGCGTTGAACCGCAGGGCGTTGGCGCCGCCGGGGAGCGGATGGCGCAGTTGCGTGCGGGCCCAGTCCAACACCGGCATGAAGTTGTAGCACACCGTGTCCACCCCGGCGGCGCCCAGGTTGCGCAGCGTGTCGCGGTAGGCCTGGTAGTACGGCGCGGCACCATCCTCGGCCAGCTTGATGCTTTCGTGCACGGGCACGCTTTCCACCACGGCCCAGCGTAGGCCCAGGCTACGGTCCGCCTCGATGATGCGTTTGCGTTCTGCAATCGCTTTCGCTGTCCACACCGCACCTGTCGGGATGTCGTGCAATGCGGTGACGATGCCGGTGGCGCCGATCTGGCAGATGTCGGCCAGGGTGATGAGGTCGTTCGGTCCCCACCAGCGCCAGGTTTGCTCCATTAGGCTGTTCCTTCTGTGGTCCGGGGATCGTGTCCCTCGAAAAAGTCCGGGTGGGCGGCGGCGATGCGTCCGATCGCAGCGAAGGCGGTGCGCAGATGCGCGGTCATCACGCCAATGGCAGCCGCTTCGTCATGTGCCGCCACGCTCTCCACGATGGCTCTGTGCTGGTCCATGATCATGCCCGGCCACTCGCCGTCCTCCAGCGAGAGGAACCGCACGCGGTCGAGCTGTGCCTTGGCGCCGGTGATGACCTGCCACACGAACGGGCGGCCCGCGATCATCATCAGGGTGCGGTGCAGCGCCTCGTCTAACGCGAAGAACCGGGGAAAGTCCGACTTGTGCAAGGCGACGCCCTGGTCGGCCAGGATGCCTCGCAAAATGCCCAGGGACGTTCCGGTCACCTCGCGCGCAGCATCGGCGATGGCGCGGCATTCCAGGGTCTCGCGCACGAACTGGCTGTCGTACACGGCGGGGATGTTGATCGGCGCCACGAACGTGCCAACCTGGGGTACGACACGCAGGAAGCCGTCTTCGCCAAGCCGCCAGAACACTTCGCGCACCGGCGTGCGGCTTAGGCCGTAGCTTTCCGCCACTTTGCTTTCCGACAAGCCCTGGCCGGGGCGCAGCTCGCCGCGTACGATCTGGCCGTGCAGATCCTCGTAGACCTGCTGGCCGGAAGGGCGAGGGGCCATCTTTGCGAGGTTGGCGAGCTTCGCCATGTCAGTGTGTGATGGTGCTCAGGAATTGGCGCGCGCGCTCGGTCTTAGCGCCGGCCACCATGGCGCGCGGATCGCCGTCCTCAACGATGCGGCCGGCCTCCATGAACACCATGCGGGTGCCCACGTCGGCCGCAAAACGGATCTCGTGCGTGACCACCAGCATGGTGCGGCCCTCGCGCGCCAGGTCGCGCATCACGGTCAGCACGTCCCCCACGGTTTCCGGGTCGAGGGCGGAGGTGGGTTCGTCGAACATCAGCAAGTGCGGCTCGGCACATAGGGCGCGGGCGATGGCAACGCGTTGCTGCTCGCCACCGGACAATTCTGCCGGGTAGGCGTTGATGCGGTGGGACAGGCGCACCTTGTCGAATAGGGCGCGTGCCCGCGCTTCCACGGCGGCCTTGGGTTGTTTGTGCACGACGGTCGGCGCCAGCATGACGTTCTGCAGCGCCGTCATGTGTGGATACAGGTTGAAGTGCTGGAAGATCATGCCGACACGCTTGCGTACCGCGCCGATGCTGCGGGGAAGTACAGGCATGCCCTCGAAGCTGATCTGGCCGCCCTGGATCGGCTCCAGCCCGTTCACGCAGCGCAGCAGGGTGGATTTGCCGGTACCGGAAGGGCCGACGAAGCAGACGATCTCGCCGGGCTGCACCGAGAGGCTGACACCATCGAGGATGGTGCGGCTGCCGAAGCGCTTTACCACGGAGTCGAGTTGCAGGACGGGCGTCATGTCATGGCTCCGACCAGGTCCGATCGCCGCCCGATGTGGAAGCGGCGCTCGAGCACGCCCCCGCCGAGCGAGATGGTGTAGTTGATGAGGAAGTAGATCACCGCCAGCACCAACAAGGGCGCGAACCCGCCGCCGGTGGAGTCGCGCACCAGAAGGTCGGTTTTCGTCAGCTCGATGTAGCCGACGACGGAGGCGAGCGAGCTTTCCTTCAGCGTGGTGATGAACACGCCGATGGAGGGCGGCAGGATCACGCGGATCGCCTGCGGTGCGACCACGTAGCGCATTACTTGCACGCGGTTCAGCCCGGCGGCCTGTGCTGCTTCCCATTGTCCGCGGCCGACGCTGCCGATGCCGGCGCGCACCACTTCCGCCATGGTGGCGCTGGCGTGCAACGCGAGTGCGACGGTTGCGGCGGCGAAGGTGGTGACGTCGATGCCGAACACCAGGGGCACGCCGAAATAGACGAAGAACATGACGATCAGGATCGGCACGGAGCGCCAGATCTCGGTGTAGAGCAGTGCCAGCAGCCGCAACATGCGGAAGCGCGACAGTCGCAATACAGCGAGGGCGGAGCCACCGACGGCGCCCAGCACCATGGCCAGCCAGGACAGCCACAGCGTGATCCCTGCCGCCTTCAGCAGCAGTGGCCAGTAGGTGACCCAGCTGTCGCTCATCGCGCCACCGCCCCTTGCCGGAACAACATGCGGCCGATGCCGATGCGCCCGAGGTTCACTGCCTGGCACAGTACCAGGTAGACGGCGGCCGCCACGGCGAACGCCTCGAAGAAGCGGAATGAGGTGGAGCCTACGGTCTCCATCCACGACGCGACCTCGTTCACGGCGATCACCGAGGCGAGCGAGGACGCCAGAATCACCGCGATCACCTGGTTGCCGAGCGGCGCGTAGATGGTGCGGAACACCTGAGGGAACACGACGTAGCGGAAGGTTTGCAGCGTGGTCAGCCCCTGCGCGGCAGCGGCCTCGAACTGGCCCGGCGCCACCGCGATCAGTCCGGCGCGCACGATCTCCGCCATGTAGCCGGCGCTGTTCAGCGAGAGGCCGATCAGGGCGGCGTTGAAGGAGGACAGACGGATGCCGATCGCCGGGCCACTGAAGTAGATCACGTACAAGATCACCAGCAGTGGCGTGTTGCGCATCACCTCGACATAGGCAGTGCCTAAGATGCGAAACACCAGCGACTGGCTGCGCCGCAGTACGGCAACCCCGGTGCCGAGCACGATGCTGATGACGATCGCCAGCAGCGACAGGGTCAGCGTGACCCCGGCTGCCTGCCACAAATCACCGAGGTAGGGGTAGATCGTGCGGAGGGTGAATGTGTAGCCCATCGCGCGGCTCGGTTAGAAATGCGCCTCGATCGCCGGTTGGTCGAAGCCGAACCACTTCTTGAACATGCGGGCATTGTCGCCGGACGCGTTCAACTGCTCCACGAACAGGTTCAACACCCGGGACAGCTCGGGATCGCCGGCCGGCAGCCCGATCGCGAGCTCCGCACGGGCCAGCGTGCCGTCCAACTGGCGCAGCTTGCCCGGGCGGTCCTTGATGGCTTGCGTGTTGTAGAAATCGTCCTCCGCCATCGCATCGGCCTGGCCGGACAGCAGCGCGCTCATCTCGTCAGCCTGGGTGTTGAAGCGCACCAGCGTGGCCTTGGGCACGGCCGCGGGAACGGCGCGCTCGGCGGTGCCGCCGCGGGAGATGGCGATCTTCAGGCCGTCGCCGTCGCCCATTTCGGCGATGCTCTTCCACTTGGCACCCTCGGGCACCAACATGCGCATCTGCGTCACCAGGTACGGGTCGGTGAAGGCGATGGTGAGCGAGCGCTCCACGTTGCGGGTGAAGTCGGCGATCGTCACGTCCACCTTGTGGGTCTGCAACGAGGTGACGCGGCCGGGGATGTCGGTGACCACGAACTCCGGCTTCACCTTCAGCGCGTCGGCGAGGCGCTTGGCAATGTCGATGTCGTAGCCCTCGGGGTCACCGGACGGCGTCACGCGGCTATACGGCGGCAGGCTGGGAAGCACCGCGATGCGGATCGACCCGCGGGTGATGATCTGCTGCAGCAGGCTCGGCGCCTGGGCCGCGGCGCTGCCGATCCCGACGGCAAACATGGCGGTGGCGGCGAGTGCAAAACGCAACGTGGTGCGACGGCGAGTCATGCTGCTTGGCTTCCCTCTGGCTGTGGCGATTACGTCCACTTGTATCCTGGGATACTAGCTGCTTTGATGATGGTCAATGACGCACGGCCATCGCGGCCGAAGCACTTCGGGAGGACCACCCATGCTGCCGAACGCCATCACGCGCACACTCGCCGCAACCCTGTTGGCGGGCGCCAGCCTGCTCGTCGCCGCGGCCGACCTGCCTCCTGCCCCGGCGCCGGGCGCCAGCCCCCGGGTGGATGCGATCCGCAAGGCCGGCGTGCTCCGCGCGGGCGTGCTGTCCAACCCGCCCTGGCTGGTCGAGAACACCTCCGGCAGTGGCGACGCCTGGGCCGGCCCGGGCTGGATGCTCGCCGAGGACTATGCCAAGCAGCTCGGTGTGAAGCTGCAGCCGGTGCCGGTGTCGCACGAGACCAAGGTGCCGGTGCTGGCGTCCAACCAGGTGGACATCACCATCTCCCCACTGTCGGTCACGCCGGAGCGGGAGAAGGTGGTGGACTTCGTGCCCTATTCCTCCACGGCGCTGTGCATGATCGGGCTTGCCAGCAACGCCAAGCTGCGTGACGCCAAGTCGGTGGACGACCTGGATAAGCCCGACGTGACGATCGCGTATTTCATCGGCGGCGGTGAGGAGAACTGGGTGAAGAAGCGCTTTCCCCACGCGACCCTGCGCGGCGTCACCACCGCCGGGTCGGCCGTGCCGCTGGAGGAGTTGATGACCCGGCGTGCCGATGTCAGCCCGATCAACCGCGTGCCCTGGGTGGCGCTGCATCGCAAGGTGAAGGGCCTGGCCGCCCTGCCGCGGGAGAACGACTGCCAGGACAGCACCGAACAGGCGACAGCCATCGGCTCGGCGATCGACAAGAACCAGCCGGTGTTCCTCGACTGGCTGCTGGCCGTGACCAAGGCGCTGCACCCCGAGGTGGTGGCGGACGAACAGCACGTCGTCGGCACGATGTAGGCCCTTGGACCTCGACTTCGAACCCGTCTTCGACGCCTGGCCGTTCCTGCTCGGCGGCGTCGGCGTCACGTTGCTGCTCGCTCTGACCTCCGCCGTGTGCAGCTTCGCGGCGGGTGGGTTGGTGGCGCTCGGGCGGATGTACGGGCCGCGCTGGCTTAGGCTGGTCCTTACGTTCTACATTGACTCGATGCGCGCGATCCCGGTGTTGGTCGTGCTGGTGTGGATGTATTTCGCCTTTCCGCTGGTGGCGGGCATCAACGTTCCACCGTTCCTCTCCGCCCTCATCGCACTCACCTTGCACCT
>CAXTWC010000040.1:7235-32326 GCA_964247805.1 uncultured Acetobacteraceae bacterium
CGCAACCTGCCGCTGATCCTCGTGGTCTATTGGGCGTTCTACGTGCTGCCCGTGCTGACCGGGCTCGCTCTGCCGGCCTTCGCCACCGGACTTGCGGCGCTGTGCTTCAACGTGTCCGCCTACAACTCCGAAACGTTTCGTGCCGGCATCGGCTCGATCCGCGCCGGGCAGACCGAGGCCGCGTTGGCGTTGGGCATGAGCCGGGGTGAAGCATTCCGCGTCGTCGTGCTGCCGCAAGCCTGGCGGCGGGTGTTGCCGGTGCTCGCCAGCACGTGGGTATCGCTGTTCAAGGACACCTCGCTGGTGTCGGTGATCGCGGTGGGGGAGCTGGCCTACACCGCCCTCCGCATCCGCTCGCAGACCTTCCACGTGCTGGAGATGCTGACCGCGATGGCCGTGCTGTACTGGCTGCTCGGCTACCCGCAAGCCAAGCTGGTGGACTGGATCCATCGCCGCATGGGAGTGCACGAATGAACGCCAACCCGGTCGTGCGCTACGAGGACGTGCGCAAGAACTACGGCGCGTTCACGGCACTACAGGGCGTCAGCTTGCAGGTGGAGCGGGGCGAGGTGGTGTGCCTGATCGGCCCCTCCGGCTCCGGCAAGTCCACGTTGCTACGGTGCACGAACGGGCTCGAAGCCATCGACGGTGGCCGCATCGTGTTCGAGGGTGAGACGCTGCCGACCCGGCCGAAGCAATTGGCACGGATGCGGCGGCGCATGGGCATGGTGTTCCAAAGCTTCGAACTATTTCCGCACAAGACGGCGCTGGAGAACGTGGCCGCCGGGCCGATCACGGTGCTGGGCACGGACCGCCGCACTGCCCGCGCGCAAGCGGCCGCTTTGCTGGACAAGGTCGGGCTGGCGGACAAGGCGAGCAGCCTGCCCGCGAGGCTGTCGGGCGGTCAGCAGCAACGTGTCGCAATCGCCCGCGCGCTGGCGATGCAGCCGGACATGATGCTGTTCGACGAGCCCACCTCGGCGCTCGATCCGGAAACGGTGGGCGAGGTGCTGAACGTGATGAAGCGGCTGGCGGAGGAGGGCATGACCATGCTGGTGGTGACGCACGAGATGAGCTTTGCGCGCCGGGTGGCCCACCGCGTCGTGGTGTTCGAGCGTGGGCAGGTGGTGGAGGAAGGTGCGCCGTCGCAGATTTTCGACAGTCCGTCCACGCAGCGAACACGGGACTTTTTGGGCCATCTCGGGTGGTCTGGCTGACTTCTATTCTCCCTCTTCCGTAAAGAATGGGAGAGGGAGAAGGGCAGCGAGGCTATGGGCGGATGCCGCCGGCTGCGAATGCTTCTTCCAGCGGCTTGGTGTCTTTGAATTCGACGTCGTAGCTGAACTGTACCGGCATCAACGCCCACGGCATTGCACTGCGGGTGAAGATCTGCGCCACCGGCCGGAACCAGCGATGGTCGTCCAGCGTGCTGGGGCGAACGATCACGAAATTCTGCGCATGCTCCGTGGTGGTATGCGTCCAGCCGGCGCACACCGGGCAGGTGAACTGCTGGCTCCAACCGCCGCTATCGGCCGTCTTTGCCCAGATCCGCGTCTCGCCCCGAACCTCGAAGCCAGCTTTCGGCACGGCCATCCCCATCGAAAAGGCACTCGACGTCAGCTGCTGGCAGTCCGTGCAATGGCAGGCGAAGGTAAAGGCCGGCGCTGCGGTGACGGTGTACGTGAGCTGGCCACAACGGCAGCGGCCTTGCAGCGGAAGGGGAAACGGATCGGAGCTGGGCATGATCCGCTAGCCCGCCATCTTGCACGCCGAGCCGTCGGGAAACGCGGTCGCGGCCGGCACCGTGGCGAGCACGTCGAACCAGGCATGCGGCTCCGCCAGCGCGGCACTCGGCTTCACCTTCACGATGTATAGGTCATGCACCACCGCATGGTCGCTGGCGCGGAACTCGCCGTCATGCGCGAACATGTCGTTGAACTTGTGACCATCGAGCGCACGAATGACGGCGTCCGCATCCGTCGACCCGGCGGTCCGCACCGCCTGCAGCCACTGCGTCGTGGCCGAATAGTCGGCGGCTTGTGGCGCGGTCGGGCGCAGGCCGCCATGGCTTGCGGCAAACCGGTCGGCCCAGGCGCGGGACGCTGCATCCAGCCCCCAATACCACGGCTCCGCCACCTCGACGCCGGCGTATCCATCCTTCACCCGGTCGACGTCCGACAGGAACACGACGGCCGTCGTCAGATGCCCGGGCAGCCCGGCCTTAGTCACGTCGGTCATCTCGATGTCGTTGTTGGCGCCCGCATTGAACACGGCGGTGACGTCGGGGTTGAGGCCGCGCACCTCCTGCAAGACGCTGGACAGGTCGGTGGTCGCTGGCGGCACGACGAAGCTCTTCACCACCTCGCCGCCATGGTCCTTGATCACTTGGGTCATCGTCGCCAGCGCGCCCTTGCCGAACCCGGCGTCCGCCACGATCGCGACCCAGCGCTTGCCGTTGGGCTGCGCCGCGAGATAGGCCGCGGTTGCCGTTTCCAGCGCGGTCGCGTCGTAGGAGTAGTGGTAGAAATACTTGCTGCAGTCGGACCGGTTCAGCGCCGGGTTGGCCGAGTTGGTGCTGATCGCCAGCCGGTGCCGCTGCGTTGCGACCTTGCTGACTGCGGTGGCGATCGGCGCGTTCTGGATGTCCATCAGCAGGTCGGCGCCGGCATCGTACGCCTGGTTGGCCAGGCCCGGCGCCTCGGCCGCCTTGTTGTGGTCGTTCAGCGCGTCGACCACGATCGGGCGGCCCAGCACCGTGCCACCGAAATCCGCCACCGCCATCTTGGTCGCGTCCACGCCCCCGTTGCCGGCGCGCGCGTTGTAGATGTCGTCGTTCAGGTCCGCGATGACGGTGATGTGGACAGGCGCCGGGTCGGCCGCCCGCGCGACCCCTGTGAGCGTGCAGGTCGCAAGCAGGGCAAGGGCCAATTTCGACATGTGTTCCACTCTCCGACGCGCTTCCCGCGGCGGCGTAGCGCTAGCCAATTGCCCACCGGCAGACAAGTCACGCCGCCGCTACCGTGCCGTGCTCCAGGGTTCGGCCGGATCCGTGATATGACACCGGTCATGGAGACCACACCCCCGATCCCGCTCGCCGTCCTCGTCGGCATCCAGACGCCGGACACCGATGACGCCGCGCACGAAGCCAGCCTCGAAGAGCTCGGGCGCCTGGTGAAAACGCTGGGCTACGAGGTGGTCGGCACGGTTTCGCAGAAGCGCGAGGGCACTGGCGCCGGGGCACTGCTGGGCAGCGGCAAGCTGGCCGAGTTGGCGGCGCTGACCGGGGGCACCGGCGTGGTCGGCTCGATGGCGCCGCCGCCGAGATCCAAGGCCCGGCAACGCTTCGAAGGCGCGGCCCCGACTGCTGATCCGGCCGCGCCCGATCCGGAGGCCGCTCGCAAACCCGAGTTCGTGATCGTCGACCACGAGCTGTCGCCGAGTCAGATCCGCAACCTCGAGCGTGCCACCGGCGCCGAGGTGCTGGACCGCACCGGCGTCATCGTCGAGATCTTCCACCGCCACGCCAACACCCGCGAGGCCAAGCTGCAGGTGGAGATGGCGCGGCTGAAATACGTGGCCCCGCGTATGCGCGAGTCCTCCGCCGGGGGCGGCCGGCAGCAGGGCCCTGGCGCCGGCGAGAGCGCCCTGGCCCTCGACCGCCGCAAGATCCGCGACCGGCTGTCGGAACTGCGGGAGCAGCTCGACGCGGTGCAGCGCGACAGCGACCAGCGCCGCTCCGCCCGGCGTGACCAACTGCGTGTGGCGCTGGTCGGCTACACCAATGCGGGCAAGTCGTCGTTGATGCGGGCGCTCACCGGCAGCCAGGTGCTGGTGGAGGACAAGCTGTTCGCCACCCTCGACACCACCGTCCGCACCCTGCAGCCGGAAACGCGGCCGCGGGTGCTGGTCTCGGACACGGTCGGCTTCATCAAGCAATTGCCGCACGATTTGGTCGCCTCGTTCCGCTCCACTCTCGCGGAGGCGCTGGAGGCGTCGCTGCTGCTGTTCGTGGTGGACGCCTCGGACCCGACGTACGAGGCACAGCTCGAGGTGAGCCGCGGCGTGCTGCGCGAGATCGGGGCGGATGCGGTGCCGTCCCGCCTGGTGCTGAACAAGATGGACCGGGTGGACGCGGCTGGCCGTGCGGCCCTGGTGGAGAAGCACCCAGACGCGATCATGCTGTCCGCCCACGCGCCCGAAGATGTGAGTGGGTTGCGGGACACCATCATCGCGTTCTTCGAGGCGGCGATGGTGGATGACGTGCTGGTGCTGCCGTATGCCAAACAGGGGTTGATCGGCCAGGTGTATGAAAGCGCGCGGGTGCTGTCCGAGGAACACGACGAGACGGGCCGTGTGCTGAAGGTACGCGGGCTGCCCGGCGCCATCACCCGGCTTAGGCGGAGCCTTGCTGCGCACTGAGACTTAGATGGTTCCACGCTGGGGTAGGGCAGTTGTGCCTTGCTTCTCCCTCTCCCGTCCGTCACGGGAGAGGGCCGGGGTGAGGGGGTGGGCACAGCACGTGACCCTGCGCCCCCTCCGTCGGCTTCGCCGCCACCTCCCCCGTGAAGCACAAGGGAGGATCTGAGTCGGGAGCTGGGTTTTATGACAAAACTTAAGACGTTAACCGGGGCATTGGCGCTGGTCCTGCATCTCGCATCGCCTGTCCACGCTCAGGTGATCGCCGTCGAGACCGACGGCGACGGCACGGCCCGGCTCGAACAGCGCGCCGTGACATCCGACCCAACACCGGCCGATGTGGCCGTGACCGTCTGGCCCGGCACCCTGCTGCAGCGCTGGGACGGCGTGGGTGCGGCGATGACCGACTCGGCCGCCACGGTGATCGCAGCCATGCCAACACCCGAACGCGCCGCACTGGTCAACCGCATGTTCAGCCCCACCGAAGGCGGCTTCAACCTGGTGCGGCTGACGATCGGGGCGAGCGACTTCTCGGCATCCGGCGCCTACACCTACGAACCACACCCCGGCAACTTCGATCTCTCGCACGATCTCGCCGCGATCGTGCCGGTGTTGCGCCAAATCCGCGCGGTCCAGCCCGGCCTGCGCTTGATCGCTGCACCGTGGAGCCCGCCGGCGTGGATGAAGGCGTCCGGCCAACTCGATGGCGGCGCGATCGCACCTGCGGCCTATCCGGCGCTGGCCGACTACCTGGTGCGCTACCTGCGGCAATACCGCGATTGGGGCCTGCCGATCGCGGCGCTCTCACCACAGAACGAGCCGATGCAGTCGCGCGGCGATTACCCCACTGCACTGCTGCCGGCCCCCGAGGAGGCGAACTTCGTCCACGAATTCTTGGCGCCTGCGCTGCGCCGGGCGGGGCTTTCGGCGACCGGGATCCTCGGGCTCGACCACAACTGGTCGGACATGGCCTATGTGCGAACCCTGGCTGGGTCGCCGGCGGCAGCGGATCTCGCCGGGTATGCCTTTCACTGCTACCGCGGCGACCCGGCGGACATGAGGAACGCGCAGGCCCTGCTACGCCCCGGCCAAGTGACGCTGACAACGGAGTGCAGCGCGACCCGTGGTGGCAGCTTCGCGCAGGATTTCCGCTACACCATGACCATGCTGGTGATGGGCACCGTCCTGAACGGCGGCAGCGGCGTCGTGGTGTGGAACGCCGCACTCGACCCGAATGGCGGGCCGACGATCGGGGGCTGCGACAACTGCCGGGGTGTCGCCACCGTCGACGCAAAGGCAGCGGTGACGTTCGATGCGTCGTTCTACGGTCTGGCCCAGGTGGGGCACCTGGTGCGGCCAGGCGCCCGCGTGGTGGCTGCCCGCACCAATGGTGCCGATGTCGCGGCCACAGCCTTCCGCAATCCAGACGGCGGGCTGGTGGTTCTCGTCTACAACGCGGGCATGCGCGCCCATCGCATCGGCCTGTCGCTGGGCGCGCGGCACCTTTCGTACTCGCTTCCCGGCAACGCCGCGGTGACGTTCACCAACCTGTCCGGCGGATAGACGGAGGCTACCGCTTCCGCCCCACCCGCATGGATTGCTGGGCGAACCGCTTCCGCCCGGGTTTGCCGGCATCGTTGGCGGCCGGCGTCGCCTCCGCCGGGGCGTCCTGGCCTGGGAAGTTGGCGAACACACTGGCGGCCGTGTGTTGGACTTCCGGGTCCACCGGCGCCGTAGGAGGCTCCGGCTCCGCTCCGATCGCAGGCTTCATCTCCAGCTCCGGCTCCGCCCCAAGCTCGGGCTCCTCCTGGGGGGCGCTGTCGACGGTACGCGACGCAGTTCCCAGTCCGAACTGTTTCGCGAGGGCGGAGCGCCGGGCAGCATAGGCGGGCGCCACCATCGGGTAGTCCCGCGGCAGCCCCCATTTGGCGCGGTAGGTCTCGGGCGTCAGGCCGAAGCGGACCAGGTAGCGCGTGAGCACTTTCAGCTTGGCGCCATCCTCGAGGCAAATGAGCGCGTCGTGCTGGATGGAGCGTTTGATCGGCACCGCTGGCTCCTGCGGCTGCTGTGCTTCGGCTACCGGCGCGTCGACCCGGGCGAGGGCGTCGTACACGTCGTTGATCAGCGCGGGGAGGGCGTCGGGCGGCACTGTGTTGCCAGTGACGTGGGCAGCGACGATCTGGGCGGTGAGGGTCAGTAGGTCGGGGGCGGCCGGGTCGGCCATGGTGGGCTCCTGTGGGCGGGTTTTATGAAATCGCCATACTGCTCAAGGTGAAGATGGCGGTAGACTTTGCTGCCCAATAGGGTCGGGGGCAGGGAATAATGCGCTCGTCCAGCCGCGTAGCCAGTATGCAGTCAGACCAATCCATTCGTGCACTGCCCAGTCTAGCACTGACAGAGCCTGCCCGAAGGATTGCCGGTATGACACAAGGTGATCGCGTGACAAATACCCAACCGGCCAAGGCAGCACAGTCCAGCCCAACTTACGGAATACACCGACGGCGCGCGGCATGTGGGCCGCCGAGGTTACCAGTATCCAGCGCTCGCCGGGCTTGGGCTTTACCATGGCCGAGGTATTGACGCCATTTTCCCAAGTGGTGCGGGAGCGGTCTTCGAATTCGACCCGGCCAGGGGGCACGCCCAACTGCTCCAGCAGGATGCGCGCGTAGCTTGCCTCGTTCGCCACGCCCTGCTCGACCGAGCCGGACCCGCCGGTGAAGACCAGACGGGCCTGCGGATAGCGTCTGGCCAACATGACGAACGTCGTCATCCGGTTCGCGGCGGAGTTGAGCGTGGGCGTTTGGCGGTCCAAACTGGTCAGGTCGTCGATGGCGCCACCCAGCACCACGATGCCGTCCACCGCTGCGGGCGGTTGCGTGACGGCAGGGAAGCGGTCTTCCAGGGGGCGAATGGCCCAAGCGTCGACCGGCAGCAACAGGCAAGCACCCAGAGCGGTCACGCCGGCCGTCAGGAGGATCTGCCCGATGCGCCAGCGGTGGAGCAGGAGACCGGCGACGGCACACTCCACCATGAGGGCCGTGGGCAGCAGCAACATGGTCAGAAGCTTACCCACGACAAACATCGACAATTTCTCCCAAGCGGCGGTGCGGCAACCGGGTAGCATCGTGGCGCTGGCAAGCGAACTGCACACGGTGAAGCCGCCCGCCCGCGCCATGGTTTGGCCCCAGATCTTGGCTACGGGACCGCCATCCGTTGCAGATGCACTGGAGTGCCCACGAATGACACAGCCCACCGACATGGCCGGCCAACCTTCCAAGGGACCACAGGCCCTAGGATCACGGGCCCTAGGATCGCAGGCCCTGGGATCACAGGCACTGGTAACGCAGACGTGGGGACCGCAGACGTGGGGACCGCAGGCGCGTGCCGGGCAAACCACCCTGGCGCTATGGGCGCCGGCCGCCGCCACGGTCTCGGTCCTGCAGCCGGACGGCTCCCGCGCCCCGATGCAGCCTGCGGGGGAAGGCTGGCATGTCGCCCGGATGGACCTGCCGCCGGGTAGCCGATACCGCTTCGCGTGCGACGGCACCACCGTCCCCGACCCGGCATCCCGCAGCCAGCCCGACGGGCCCGAGGGCTGGAGCGCGGTGACCGACCGGGACGCCTACCGCTGGACCGACACCGCCTGGGTCGGGCGGCCCTGGCACGAGACCGTACTCTATGAGCTGCATGTCGGCACCTTCTCCCGCGAAGGCAACTTCCTCGGCGTCATCCCGCATCTGGACCACCTGGTGGCACTCGGCGTCACGATGATCGAGTTGATGCCAGTCGCCGCCTTCCCGGGTGCGTACAATTGGGGGTACGATGGCGTGCTGCCGTACGCGCCGCATCACGGATACGGCTCGCCCGACGACCTCAAGCGGCTGGTGGATGCGTGTCACGCGCGCGGGCTCTCGGTCGTGTTGGACGTGGTGTACAATCATTTTGGCCCCACCGCGAACATGATCCCGGATTACGCGCCTGGCTTCTTCACCCAGCGGCACAAGACGCCCTGGGGCGAGGCGATCGACTTCGACAGCGACCATGCCGGGCCAGTACGAGAATTCTTCGTCCAGAACGCGATCTACTGGGTGCGCGAATTCCACATGGACGGCTTGCGGTTGGATGCGGTGCAAGCGGTGTTCGACGACGGGCCCGAGCACATTCTGGACGAATTGGCGCGCAGGGTGCACGCGGCGGTGCCGGACCGTGCCGTGCATCTTACGCTGGAAAACGACAAGAACGATGCGCGTTGGCTGAACGAAGGCTACGTGGCGCAGTGGAACGACGATTTCCACCATGTCATGCGCGTGCTGGTGGCGCGGCGGCGGGACGGCTACTACGTCGACTATACCGACGCCCCGCTCCGCCGGCTCGGGCAGGCGCTGGCGGAAGGTTTCTCCTATCAGGGCGAGGAGTCCACGCACCGCCCCGGGCTGCATCGCGGCACCCCCTCCGCGCATCTGCCGCCGACCGCCTTCGTGAACTTTCTGCAGAACCACGACCAGGTCGGCAACACGCCATTCGGCTGCCGTCTGACGGATTTGGCGCCGGAGGCGGCGGTGCGGCTCGGTACGGCGGTGATGCTGCTGGCGCCGGGTATTCCCATGCTGTTCATGGGCGAGGAGTGGGGCTCGGCCCGCCCGTTCGACTTTTTCTGCGACTACCCGGAGAAGCTGGCGAACATGGTGCGCGACGGCCGCCGCGAGGAGTTCAGCCATCTGCCGGAGTTCTCCGATCCGGCCGCGCTGACGCGTCTGACCGACCCGAACGCTGCGTCCACCCGGTCCGGTTCCACGCTGGACTGGGCCGCGACCGACGAGCCGCTGCACGCTGCCTGGCTGGCATTCCATCGCCAGCTGCTGGCCGTGCGGCGTGAGGCGATCGTCCCGTTGTTGCCGCAGATCGCCGGGTCGGCCGGCGGATTCCGTGTTTTGGAGACGACGGATGCGGAGGGCGCGGGTGCACTGGCGGTGACGTGGCGGCTGAGCGATGGACGCCAGTTGGTGATGGCGGCGAACTTCTCGGACCAGCCCGTGCCCTGGCAGCCGCCATCCGGGCGCACGCTGTTCCAACTCGTCGGTACGGCGGCTCCGCTTGCGGCATGGGACTTGGTGGTCGTCCTGGAGGAAGCCAGTTGAGGCTGGCAGCCGTCTACGCTCCCTCCCCTCAAGGGATGGATTGGGAGGGGAGACGCGGCACGCAATCGAGGCGTGTGAAAGCGATGTGACGTAGCGGTGCATGGTGCACGCTCCGCCCGGCCCTGCCTCAAGTGGGCCGGTGGACACCGAAGCCGCCTTGGTCTGCCGCAGCACCGCATTGCGCCGCGCGGAATGGGTCGCCGGGTATTCCGCCACCTTGATGACGAAGCCGGTCGTGACGCTGCTCTCGCTGGTGACATCGAAGATCACGACGGATCGATCGCGACTTATGCGATCGACCCCTCTTCAGCTAGGTCACGCCCACTGGCGCGAGATCTGACGGCGCCACCGGCCAGGCGCGCAGGACCATGTGGCGTGACGCCCCCTTGCGGCAGAGTGCGTGCCGGGGCGGAGAGAGGTCCCAGCGGGTTCGTCAGCTCCGGTCGCTGATAGGTGCAGCACATGTTTCGCCCGAACTGTTTGGCCTGATACAGCGCAACGTCGGCTGCCTTTAGCAACCGGTCCAGATCGTCGACGCCTTGGCCCATGCTGACGCACCCGATACTGACGGTGACATGGATCAACCCGTGCTCGTAGGCCACGAGTTCGTTGTCGACGGCCTTGCAGATCCGCTCGGCGACTTCGAGGGCTCCCGTGATATCGGTTCCAGGCAGCAGGATCACGAACTCCTCGCCGCCAAACCTCGCAAGCACATCGATCGAGCGCAGGATCGGCTGGCACCGGGCGACGAGCGCCTGCAGCACGAAGTCACCGCCGGCATGACCGAGCGTGTCATTGACGCGCTTGAAGTTGTCCGCATCGATCATGAGCACCGACATCGGGCGGTCGTAACGCTGCGACGAGGCGACTTCGGCTGCGGCCATCTCGAAGAAGCGTGCGCGGTTCGCGGCCCCGGTCAGGTGGTCGGTGGTCAGCAGGCGGCGCAGTTCGTCGTTGGTCATCTTCCGTTCAGTCACGTCGCGCAGGACAACGGAGAACCCCGTTATGGAACCGATATCCTGCTCGAGGGCCGTGATCAGGATCTGGCACCAGAAATTTCCGCCGTCGCGGGTGAGGCAACGGTCCTCGTGCAAGTGCCACCCCTCGCGCGGGCGCAGTTGAGGTAGTCGAGTATCTGGCCGGGGATCTGTTCGCCGCCAGGACGGAATTTGTCGAGCGTCTGCCCAATGATCTCCGCGGCGGTGAACCCGGTTTGCCGTACTCCGGAGGGGTTCCAGCTGTTGATCAGGCCGACCCCGTCTAGCGAGAAGCAGGCGAAATCGTTGACGTTGCTGAAGATGGCAGCCATCCAGGAATCGGCTTCGGCCAGTCGGCGTTCCTTCGCGACCATGGCGGAGACGTCATCCAGCATCACCATGATGCAACCTGCGGAGGTCTTCAGCATGGTACAGGCCAAGATGCGGGGCTGATCGTCCTGGATACCGACGAACAGGCGCCGGTTGTCACAAACGCGCCCGTTTGGCTCGGTATAGGACTCGACCATGTTGCGTAGTTCCGGCGCACATCGCTCCAGCGCATCGAATAGATTCTCGATGATCGCGTCGGGCCGGATCGGCATCAGCAACTGGGCCGCCATCGGATTGAGCATCTGGACCGTACCGTGGCCGTCGATCTGCAATATGCCGACAGGACACATGTAGAAGAACGCAAGGAGCGATTCCTGCTCCAAATCGATCGCCTGCCAGGGCTGCACGTTCGCGTGCTTCACGGCCTCAACGCTGAACGAGAATGTAGGAGCGCGCGACGCCTGGTTCCTGAAGTAGCCGGAGGTTCACCGGCGTCGGCCGCATCCGAAGCGTCAGCACGTAGGCGAGGGTGGCATCGAGCGTCGGCTCATCCGCAAACCGCTGCGCGACCAGGAAGTTGTTCATGCAGATCCCGACCTCGGAGAAAAAGTTCCGGCCCAGCACCCGCGCCGTCGACAGGCCGGCAAGCTTTGATTCGGTTGCATTGTAGACGTCGACATTACCCTCGGTAGTCAAGCCGATGACGCCGAACGGCAGCTGATCCAGCCAGTCGGACGGACCTGCCTGCAACTGTTCAATCGTGATCTCGGCGACGCTTGGTGAGATTGGCATCAGAGGTCCTGGCTCAGTATGCCGATGTCATACGCGTTAGAGGTTAACGAATTGCCCTAACGCCGTCGGATCAGCGGATTGATGTTGGCGACCCTCGGCCATGTCAAAACAGCGACGGTAGGCTTGGCCGCGGCTGCATTGCTCATGATGCCGCCGCTCCCGTGACGAATGGCACCGATCCGGCCGGACGGCTTGACGTCTCGTTCGGGTCGAATTGCCGGATCGGGTGGCGGACGAACGGGTGGCGCGCGCAGGCCTCCTCGTCCAGCTCGAGGCCGAGGCCGGGTAGGTCGGGGATGGTGATCTCGCTGTTGCTGAACACCAAGGACTCCCGCACGATCTCCTTGCGCCACGGTACGTCGATCGCGATCGTCTCGAGGATGCAGAAGTTGGGAATGGTCGCGGCGAGCTGCAGCGTCATGGCGTTCACCACGGGGCCGGTGGGGTTGTGCGGTGCGATCGGCAGGAAACGCGCGTGGGCCATGGCCGCGATCTTCTGCGCCTCCAGCATTCCGCCGACATGGCCCACATCCGGCTGCAGGATATCGGCGGCGCGCTTGTAGATCAGCTCCATGAACCGCTCGGGTTCGAAATAGCGCTCACCCGTGGCGATCGCGATCGGGCTATTGGCACGGACGTCGGCCAGCGCATCGATGCTTTCGGGCGGCACCGGCTCCTCGAACCAGCGCGGCGAGAACCTGGCGAGTTCGCGGGCCATGGCGATCGCGGTCGGCACGTTGAGGCGGCCATGCGCCTCGATCATCAGGTCGATGTCGGGCCCGACAGCGGCGCGCACCGCCTCGACGTTCTCGATGGCGCGGTTCCGCGCGGGGCGATCCATTTCCAGATAGGCCGCGCCGAACGGGTCCCATTTCAGGCCGCGAAACCCCATCGCCACGGCCTCGGTCGCCTTCGCCGCGAAGTCCTCGGCCGTCTTGGCGCCGGAGAACCAACCATTGCCGTAACACGGCACGACGTCCCGATGCTTGCCGCCGAGCAGTTCGTAGACCGGCACTCCGAGCGCCTTGCCCTTGATGTCGAGCAACGCCGCCTCCATGCCGCTCAACGCGCTGCGCAACACGACGCCAGTTCGCCAATACGAGTTCCGATGCATCGTCGACACGAGATAGTCGGTCGCGAACGGGTCCTTGCCGATGAGGAACTCGCCCAGTTCCTCGATGGCCGCGAGGACGGCCCGTTCGTTCCACTCGACCGTCGCCTCGCCGAGGCCCTCGGTGCCCTTGTCGGTGAAGAGCTTGACGAAGATGTAGTTGGCGCGATGGGCGTCCACCAGGAATGTCTTGTAGCCGGTGATCTTCATGGCGTTGCTCCTAGTTGTTGTTGTTCGTGGTTGCGGCACGCATCGTGGCGATCAGGTCGTTGCGCGCCTTCGCTGCGTGGCCGCTGGCGATGGCCGCCGCACCGTCGGCATCGCGGTCGGCGAACGCCCGCATCAGCGAGTGGTGGTCGGCGATGACGCCGGGTAGCCGCGATGCGTCGAAGCCGAACGCGGCGCGGAAGGCCCGCAGCAACACCTGGTTGCGGTCGACGATCTCGGCAGCCTCGCGATTGCCTGCGTGCTCGCTGATGATCTGGTGGAAGCGGATGTTGTCCTCGACGACGGCATCGTGGTCTAGCCGAGCGACGGCCTGCTCGAGTTCGTCCTCCACGCTGGCCAATTGGGCGAGCACATCCGGCGTCATGCGCTCCGCTGCCCGGCGTGCCAGCAGGCCTTCGAGCAGGATCACGATGTCGTAGGTGTGGCCTACGGACTGGACATCGACCGCACGCACCGATGCGCCGCGATTGGGCGAGGTGGTGACCAGGCGCTCTCCCTCGAGCTGCAGCAGGGCCTTGCGCACCGGCATGTGACTGACCCCGAAGCGGCGCGCGATGTCATCGATCTTGAGGCGGAATCCGAAGGGGTACTCGCCTGAGAGGATCGCTTGGCGAAGGGCATCGCAAAGCTCGGGCGGGCGGTTGGTGGCGGCTTGGCTCATGCGGGCAGCTTAGAGCCGGGTCAGCGATTTGATCAAACAAAATGGCGCAGGGTTTGCCGGGTCGCGCAAAGCGGAGCAAATCGCGAAGCGCGGTTAATCAGATTGACAGCCCGAAACAGATTTGATCAAGTTCAGTCGTGGCAAACGGGCGATTAGTCCCGAGGGCAGCGCCTAAAAGGGCCCTGCCCACACAATAAAGGTGTGGGGGCGTTCATGGCTCAACGCGATGTGCAGGGTGTGCCTAGGCGTCGCTGGCGTATCGGCGGCGTGCTCGCGTTGGGCGTGCTGATCAACTATTTCGACCGCATCGCCCTACCGGTCGCCGTGCCGCAGCTGCAGCACGATTTCAACCTGAACGCAGGCCAGATCGGCATCCTATTGTCGGCGTTTGCATGGTCCTATTGCAGCCTGCAGCTCCCGGTGGGAGTGGTGCTCGACCGGTTCGGCGTGAAGACCGTCGGGCGCATCAGCGCGGGCCTGTGGGGCATCGCATCGGTGCTCACCGCCATTGCAAGCGGCTACTGGACGCTATTCATCGGGCGGCTGCTGCTGGGCATAGCAGAGGCACCGTCGTTCCCCGCGAGTTCAAAGGCCACAGGCTACTGGTTTCCACGTCACGAGCGGGGCCTCGCGACGGCGATCTTCGACGCCTCACAGAAATTCGGCAACGTGATCGGCGTCCCGGTGGTGGCATACGCCATCGTCTCGTTCGGCTGGCGCGCCGGGTTCGTGCTGACTGCGGTGCTCAGCTTCCTCTATTTCGGGATATTCGCGGTCGTCTACCGCGATCCCGGCCAGGACCCTCGGCTGAGCGAGGCCGAACGCAACTACATCGCCGAGGGCGGCGCCACGTCGGAAGGGGTGGTGGCGGGATCGCCCGGGGCCATGCTCGGCTACCTGCTGCGCCAGCGCAAAGTCTGGGGACTCACGATCGGGTTCGGTGCGTACGGGTACGCGATGAACCTCTTCACCAGTTGGCTGCCGGCGTATCTCGTGCAGACGATGCACGTGGACATCCTGCGCTCCGCGACCTTCACGATGATCCCGTGGGGTTGTGCCTCGGTGATGGATCTGCTGGTGGGTGGCTGGGCGATCGACCACTTTATCCAGCGCGGCCACGACGAGACGTTCGTGCGCAAGACGGTGCTGGTTTGCGGAATGTTGTTGGGCCTGACCGTGTTCGGCGCCGTGTTCACCGACGATCCATTCTGGGCCCTGTTGTGGATCACGCTCTCGCTCGCCGGCCTGGCGTCGGCCGCGCCCGCGGGGTGGTCGATCCCGTCGCTGATCGCACCCCGCGGCGGCAATGGGACCGTCGGTGGCGTGATGAACTTCCTCAACAGCGTCATGGGTGTCGTGGCGCCGATCGTGACCGGCTTCATCGTGCTGGAAACAGGGTCGTTCAGCTCCGCCTTCATCGTCGCCGGCGTGGTGCTGATGGTCGGTATCGGCTCCTACGTGTTCTTGCTCGGAACGATCAAGCCGATACCCGACTTGCCTGAATTCGGCCTGCCGGTCATCCCGCGGGCCATTGCCAAAACTGGGGAGACATCATGAAGATCACCGCGATCAAGACCGTCGTCGTCCATGCCGGCGACCGGAACTGGGTGCTGGTCCGGGTCGAGACCAACGAGCCGGGGCTGTATGGCTGGGGCGAGGGCACGCTCGAGTGGAAGACGCGCGCGGTGGTCGGCTGCATCGAGGATTTCGTGCCGATGCTGGTGGGTCGCGACCCCCGCAACATCACCGCGCTGTTCGAGCGCATGGTGAAGCACAGCTTCTGGCCACTCGGCGTGATCGGGCTGACGGCGGTGAGCGCGATCGAGCAGGCGCTATGGGACATCCTCGGTAAAGACTGCAACAAGCCGGTGTGGCAGCTGCTCGGTGGGCAGGTGCGCGACCGGGTTCGCGTCTATGCGCATGTCGGCAGTTCGATACCGAATTTCAAACGCTGGCCGATCGACCCGCAGGCCTACGGGGATGCCGCCAGAGACCTGATCGAGCGCGGCTACACGGCGGTGAAGACGCTGCCGATTCCGATAACGCACTACTCGACCGATCGAGAGGGCGTGCGCTTGGCGGAGCGGCTGGCTGTCGCACTGCGCGACGGTGTGGGGCCGAATGCCGACATCCTGTTCGACTTTCACGGGCGGGCGACATCGGTCAGCGCGGCGGTCGATTATACCAAGGCGGTGGGGGTGTGCAGCCCGATGTTCGTCGAGGAACCGGTGCAACCCGGCGACCCGCTGGCAATGCGCCTGGTCGCGGACCGCACGGGCGTGCCGATTGCGACCGGAGAGCGGCTACTGACGCTGCCGGAATTCCAGGCCATCGCCGATCTACGTGCGGTCAATTTCTTCCAGCCCGACCTTTGTCACTGCGGCGGCTTCACCGTTGGACGGGCGATTGCGGCAATCGGCGCGGCGGCCCAAATCGGGATCGCGCCGCATAACCCGATGGGGCCGATCGCCTCGGTGGTCGGGCTGCATTTCGCGGTTGCAACACCAAACTTCGTCATCCTCGAACAGCTGTCAGACCGGTTCGACTTTTTCTCCCGGGTCGCCGACACGCCGATCACGATGCGAGACGGCTATTGGGACATCCCCGACCGCCCTGGCCTCGGTGTCGAGATCGACATGGAGGAGGCGGCGAAATACCCGTTCGAACAGGAGAAGATCGCTGCCAGTGAAGCGATGTACGACCCGGACGGAACCGTCGGACACTGGTAGGGTCGTAGCTGCCACGGTCGTCGGCTAATCAGGTCGGCTCGCGACACTTACTGCACCAGGTTGCTCGCATCGCAAGGCTGCGGGAATACTGTTTCAACCTGGGCGTCGCCCGTGGCGAACCGCTGCAGACTGGCGCTCAGCGCCTGATATTCGGGTGTTGCTGCTTGCGCATGGCAGGTGCGGCTCATCCCCTCGAGCTGCACCGGTAAGCCGTCGCGATCGTCGATGAGATGCTGAATGGCAGTGCGCGACTTGCGTGCTTGCAACCGTTCGCGCTGGGCTAGTGCCGCACGTGCGTCGGGGCTGAATGGACACTGCGCGAACTTAGCGGCGAGCGCCTGGCGATACAGCCGGCCACCCACGCCGTCGCCGCACGCGTCGAAGCCGTAATACGACATCGCGTTCGCATATTCGAACGCCCGCGTGTCGCTGAGCGGGGTGTCGGCCGCGGCTCGACCGGCGACCGCGAAGGCGGCGAGCAATACCATCGAAAGGACCCGCATTCGGTTTCTCCTAACCTCCTGAAAGCTTGTGCAGACGAGGGCCCATGCGGTGGGCGCCCGGCGCGCCGTCATGGCAGGGTGGCCAAATAGCTTGCCAGCGCCTTGATATCGTCGTCGGTCAGTCCGGCTGCTGCCTCGTTCATCGCGGCCACACCGGTGGAGGGCCGTGCGGCCGAGCGGTAATCCGCCAACGCATGCTCCAGATACTCCGCCCGCTGATCGGCGATGCGGGCCGCGGCCTGTTTCCCGGCGAAGCTGTCGGTGTGGCAAGACGCGCAGTGATGCTGGTCTGCCAGCGCCTTGCCGGTGTCCGCCAGGGTCGCCTGGTCGGGGCCCGGTGATGCGGGTGGTGGTGGCGGCGCCAGCGTGGCGTAGAAGGCGCCGAGGTTGCGGACGTCCTCGTCGCTCAGCCCCTGCGCCAGCGCGGACATGATCGGGTTGCTGCGCCGGCCGGAGCGGAAGAACACCAGCTGCCACTGCAGGAAGCCGTCCTGCTGCCCGGCCAGCGAAGGTACGCCGGGCATTGCCGAGACCCCCTTGGCGCCATGGCATCCGCCGCACGCCTGGGCGCGCTGCTCGCCTGCCGCAGGGTCACCCTTCGCGGCCATGGCAGATGGCGAGGCAAGCAGCAAGGCCGCGAGTGCAGCGGCACGCAGGGACAAAGACATGCGCGGTGTGCTCCGGTGGCGGGCCGCGCGCGCGGCCCGCCGGTCGGGTGGAGTGGCTGGCCTAAGGCGCGTAGCTGATGCGGTAGACCGCACCGGCCCAGTCATCGGCCACCAACAGCGAGCCGTCGCTGGCTTGCAGCAGGTCGGCCGGGCGGCCGGAGTAATCCTGCGGTCCGGTCAGCCAGCCTTGGGCGAATACCTCCTGGTGCGGGTTCTTGCCATCCGGATCGACGGTCACGCGCATGATCCGCGCACCTTGGTACTGGTGCCGGTTCCACGAGCCGTGCTCGGCGATGAAGATGTTGTTTTGATACTCCGGCGGGAATTGGGTGCCGGTGTAGAACTTCATACCGAGCGGCGCCACGTGGGCACCGAGATTGAGCACCGGTGGCGTGAACTCCGAGCAAGCGTGGCCCTGGTTGAATTTAGGGTCCGGCAAGTCGCCCTGGTGGCAGTACGGATAACCGAAATGCTGGCCGATGCGGGTGATGTGGTTCAGCTTGTCGCTCGGCAGGTCGTCGCTGACCCAGTCGCGGGCGTTCTCGGTGAACCAGTAGTCGCCGGTGCGCGGATCGATGTCGCCGCCGACGCTGTTGCGCACGCCCAACGCCACGATCTGCGCCTGCCCGTTGGTCGGGTTCACCAGGCGGATCTGCGCGACGCTGACGGGCGGGATGCCGATGTTGAAGGGCGGTCCGAACGGCACGTACATGTTGCCGTTGTGGTCGGCCACCAGGTATTTCCAGCCATGTGCCACGAACGGCGGCATGTCGTCATACACCACGACGGGTGCCGGCATGTGGTCGAGGTTCGCCTCGGCGTTGTCGTAGCGCATCAGTTTGTTGATCGCGATCACGTATAACGCGCCGTTCCGGAAGGCGATGCCGGTGGGCATGTTGAGGCCCTTCAGGATCGTCTTCACCGTCCGCTTGCCGTCGGTGCCGGTGGTCACCGCGTAGACGTTGGTGGCGCCATACGAACCGACGAACAAGGTGCCGTTCGCACCCCACGCCATCTGGCGGGCTTCCGGCAAGCCGCTGGCATATACCTCGATCTTGAAGCCGGCGGGCAGGGTGACGTGCTTGAGGTTGTCCTGCAGCTCGCTGAGCGACGCCGGGGTGGCCGGGGTCGACGGCGGCGCCAGGCCGCGCTGCGCCTCTGTTTCGTCACCAAGGAACCAGTCCGGCGGCGGATGCGCCCAGAAGCCGGGCTGAGACGAGTCGTAGCTCTTGAGATCGGCTGCGTTTGCGCTGAACACGCCTGACGCGAGCAATGCCACGGCGATTGCTTTGTAATTCATCCCGAGACCTCCACCAGCGCGGTTTTGATTTGCGCCTTGCAGAAATTAGGCCGGATTCTAGCGGTTTTTGCAACGGAGAAAGTGGCAGTGCCGAGCGGAGGCTTGCCCTGGCGGATCCAGGCCGGCTCCGCTAGGTTTGGACCGACGCTGTTCGACAGCGACTTGGCCAACGCACCGGCGGACATAGTATGATCCTGGACGAACGCACATACGCCATCCACCCTGCGCATGTGAAGGAGTATCTCCGGGTCTACGTCGCCGAAGGGATGGAGCTGCAGATCAGCCATCTTGGGGACCTGGTCGGCTGGTTCACCACCGATGCGGGTGTGGTGAACGAGGTCGTGCACATGTGGCGCTACGCCGACATGGGCGACCGTGAACGCCGCCGCGCCGCGATGGATGCGGACCCGCGGTGGCAGGCGTTCCGCGAGCGAACATCGGGGTTCGTGCAATCCATGCGTAGCCGTATCCTACGCCCCACCGCCTTCTCCCCCATGCGATGACGCGAGCGCTCCTCTCCCTCCTTCCCTGAGGAAGAGGGCTGGGGTGAGGGGGCGCCCACAGCACCCCAATCGGTGCACCCGCATCATCCGACCACGGAGCACCAAGGCATGCCGAAGTCACGCCGATGCCTAGCGCTGGCGATCCTCACTGGCGCGTTGCCGTTCGGCACCCAAGCCGCTTCCACCCCGAATATTCCGGTACTCGTGCCGATCACTGGTTTCCTCGCCGCCGAAGGCAGTAGCCAGCGCAACGGCGCACTGCTTGCACTGCGCAATCCGCCCGCCGGCGTGCAGCCGCAATTCGCCGTCACGGACACCGGCACCTCCCCAGAAGGCGCGGTGAACGCGCTGGAACGGGCGACCTCGGACGACGCGGCGACCGCGGTGGTGGCATCCATGCTCGGCACGCAGATGCTGGCCATGATGCCAATCGCGTTGGAGCACAGGGTTCCGTTGATCACCATATCCGGCACGGCCGACATCACGCGCAAAGCCAACCCGTACGTGTTCCGCTTCTTCCCTGCCGACAGCGTGGTGAAGGGCGCCCAGGTCCGCTACGCCATCGACACCTATCATGTCACGAAGCCGGCCATCATCGCGCAAACCACTGCCTATGGGCAGAGCGGACAGGCCGAGATCGTGAAGGCACTCGCCGCGGCCGGGATCACACCCGTCTACCAGGATGCACTCGATGTGTCGGTGAAGGACATGCAGCCGGTGCTGGCGAAGGCCCGCGCGGCTGGAGCCGACTCGCTGTTGCTGCAGTTGCACGCGGGTCCGACGGCGCTGTTGCTGAAAGCCGCCGCTGCCATGCAAATCGGTCTGCCGATCGTCGCAGGCTCCGGCTTGGCGCAACCCGCCACGGTGGCATTGCTCGACCCGGCGGAGATCAAGGGCGTGTGTGCGGAAACCGGATCCTCGCCAGTGTCTGCCGAAACGCCGGCGATGAAGGGCTTCCTCGACCGCTACCGCGCCGCGTTCAACGCCGATCCCGACGGCTTCGCGCTCGGCCAGTACGATGCGACGATGATGGTGCTGGACGCCGTGGCAAAAGGCGCAGGAGACGCTGCATCCGTCACCAAGGCGCTCTCCATCGGGAGCTACCCGGGCCTGGCCATGACGTACAAGTCGGACGGTGCCGGCAATATGGCGCACTCCGCCGTGATCGTTTGCTTCGACGGCACCTCGCGCGTTCCGGCGGTGGTCAAGCACTACGATTTCCCGTCTGACGCACCCTGACCCGGCGCACCCGATGCAAGTGGCCCAGCTCGTAGTGCAGGTACTGGCGTTAGGGGCAGCCTATGCCCTGGTGGCTCTCGGCTTCGTGCTGATCCTGAATGCGACCGGGGCCGTCAATTTCAGCCAGGGGGATCTCGTGATGGTGGGCGGCTTCGTCGCCGTCCTCCTGGGCAACTATCTCCGCCTCCCCGGTCTCGTGCTGCTGCCGCTGGTGTTGATCATCATGGCAGGGCTCGGCGTCGTGGTGGCACTGCTGGCGTATATGCCGCTGCGCACCCGTCCGCCGGAAGCCGTGTTCATCAGCACGATTGCGGTCGGGATCATCCTGCAGAACGCCGCCAACCGCCTATTCGGGCCGGAGCCGGTCGTGGCTCCCTCCCTGCTAGGCGGCGGCACCGTGCGGGTCGCCGGGGTGGCGACGAGCCTGCAATCACTCGCCATCATCGGCGTTGCCGCACTGCTCATCGCCGCCTTGCACACGGTGTTCGCCCATACCCAGCTCGGCCGCCGCCTGCGTGCGACCGCCCAAGATCGCGAGGTCGCGATGGCGATCGGCATCCGCGTCGATGCCATGGTGATCGGCACCTTCGCGGTCGGCGCGGCGTTGGCGGGGGCAGCGGGATTGCTACTGTCCAACGTGTTTTTCGTGACCCCCGTCGCCGGGTCGGACTACATCCTGAAGGCCTACCTGGCGGTGGTGATCGGCGGCTGGGGCAGCATTGCGGGGGCGGTTGCCGGGGCGCTGCTGATCGCCGGGTTCGACGTGGTGTATCCCAGCTTGCCCCTATTGCTGCCCGCGCTGAACGGCTTGCCGGACGCGCTGTTCTCACAGACCATGTCGACGATCATGCTCGACATCGTGGTGCTGCTGATCCTGGTCCTGCGGCCGAGCGGGCTATTCGGCGACGCCTTCGGTCAGCGGCCATGACACCGTGGCGAAGCGTGTTGGCGCGGGGTGGCGTGGCAGGCCCGTTGATGTTGATCGCGCTGGCCTACACGGTGCTGATACTCCCGCATGCCTCTGGCTACGCGATGCGGGTGCTGACGGTCGCCGGCATCTATGCCCTATTGGCAATCGGCTACGGTTTCATCTTCGGCCTCGCCGGCGCGCTGTCGTTGGCACAGGGCACGTTCATGGGGATCGGGGCCTATGTGTCCGGGATCCTCGCCGCACGATACCGTATCCCGTTCGATGCCGCGTTGCCGCTCAGCATCGGTGTACCCGTGGTCCTGGCATTGGTGGTGGCAATTCCCGTGTTGCGCCTGCAGACGCACTACTTTGCATTGGCGACGCTTCTGATTGGCCAGGTCGCGCTCCTGGTGGCGACGCAGTGGCAGAGTGTTACCGGCGGCGCCAACGGCATCGGTGAGGTGCCGCCGCTGTCGCTGTTCGGATATTCATTGGCGGGCCGCCTGCCGACCTTGGTGTTCGTGTGGACCCTGGTGGCGATGGGTGCGTCATATGCCTGGCAGTTGGCACGGGGTCGCTTAGGGATCGCCTACACCGTGTCACGCACGCATCCAGCCGCTGCTCGCGCGATCGGCATCGACACGGCGGCACTGCGGCTGACGGCGTTCTTGCTGAGCGCCGCGTATGCTGGACTTGCAGGATCAATGTACGTGCATGTCATCGGCGTGCTATCTCCCGACGTGCTGGGCTTCCCGGTCATGGTCACCTGCCTGACCATCGCGGTGGTCGGCAGCCGGTTGCGCGTCGCCGGTGCGATCGCGGGTGCCGTACTGATCATCGAACTGCCCGAATGGGTGCGCTTCTTGCGAGACGACTATATGCTCGCGTTCGGCTGCATCCTTCTGCTCGTGGTCGTCGCGCTACCAGGTGGCCTGACGGAGGCAGCGGAGCGATTGCTAGGTCGCGTATGGGTCGCCCCGCCTGCAACGCTTCCCCGCCCGATACAATTTACGCGTTCATTTCCTCCCACGGATGGCGTGCTGCTGCAGGTCGAGGGCTTACGCCGGAGCTTCGGCGGCGTGCGGGCGCTGGCCGACGTCTCGTTCCAGCTCCATGCCGGGGAGGTACTGGGCCTGATCGGTCCGAACGGATCAGGGAAGACGACGTTGCTCAACGCCGTCACCGGCATCTTTCCACCAGATGGCGGGCAGGTGCGTGTCGGCGGACGCGACATCGCCGGGTGGGCGCCGCACCGAATTGCCCGGCTCGGCATTGCGCGCACGTTCCAAACGGGCGCGCTCGTTGCGAGCCTCACCGTGCTCGACAACGTCGCGGTGGCTCGGGGTGCTGCAAGGCTCGGGCTTAGGCGCGCCCTTGTAGCGGGGCCAAGCGTTACGGCAACAGCGCGAGGCGAAGCGATGGCGTTGTTGGAACAGTTGGGGGCTGCGGACCAGGCGAGCACCCTGGCCGGTGCGCTGCCACCCGGCACCGCACGCCGGGTCGAGATCGCGCGGGCGCTGGCGACCGGTCCGCAGGTGCTGCTGCTGGACGAGCCGGCAGCAGGGCTGAACGAAACCGAGCAGGCCGACCTCGCCGCACGGCTGCGCGGCATAGCCTCGGACGGTGTTGCGGTGCTGGTGATCGAGCACAATATGCCTTTCCTGGCGCCTTTGGTGGACCGCATGGTCTGCCTGGATCATGGCCGCGTCATCGCTGTCGGGTCGCCGCAAGCGGTGCGGGCGGATCCCCGGGTCATCGAGGCGTACCTGGGCACGCCCGGCGTGGCAGCGGTTTGAGCCTGCTATCTGTCGAGGTACTGGACGTCAGCTACGGTCCGGTGGCCGCTCTGCGCCAAGTGAGCCTACATGTGGGCGAGAACGAGGCCGTGGCCGTGCTAGGCGCCAACGGTGCGGGAAAGTCGACGCTGATTAAGTCGATCATCGGCTTGGTGCGGCCCGCCGCTGGTCGAGTCACTCTCGGAGCGCAATCGCTCGAGCATCTCCCGGCGAACCGACGCGCCAGGCTCGGCATCGGCTACTGCCCGGAGGGGCGACGCACCTTCCCCGGGCTTACGGTTAGGGAGAACCTTCTCGTGGCTTGCTGGGGTAATGCTGCTGTCCGAGCGGAACGTGTCGCTGCCATGTTCAGCCTTTTCCCCGTCCTGCAGGAGCGACAGGCGACGCCGGCGTGGCAGCTATCGGGCGGACAGCAGCAGATGCTGGCAATCGGACGCTCGTTGATGGATGCCCCACGCCTGTTGCTGCTGGACGAGCCGTCCCTCGGACTGTCGCCCCGTCTCACGGACGAAGTGCTGGGCCGCATTCCTGCGATCGTAGCCAGTGGAACGTCAGTGTTGCTAGCGGAACAGAACGCAGCCAAGGCACTGAAGGTTTGCGGCCGCGCCGTGGTGCTGAAGCTAGGCCGGGTTACGCTGGAGGGACGCTCCTCGGACCTTGCCATCAATGACGAAGTCCGCGTCGCTTTCCTCGGTGGATAGACCCATCTTGCTAGCGGACGACGTAGCCTTCAGCGGCAATCGCATCGCGGACGGTCGCCGGGTCGGGATTGCCAGCAACGTGGACCTGACCCGAGCTCAAGTCCACGGACACGCTCTCGACGCCGGGCACCGTGTCCAAAGCCTGCGTCACGGCCCGAACGCAATGTTCGCAGGTCATGCCTTCCACCGCCAAATCCAACATGCATCAGCTCCGTTCGGCAGTTTGCTGGGGCGCAGGCTTAGGCTCTTCCTTGGGCAGGTTCACCTTGCCGCCGTCCTCGAGGGTCACCGGAGGACTGAGTACGACCGTTTCGCCACCTTTCAACCCGCCACGAAGCTCGATCTTGGTCCCGAAGTCACGGTAGATCGAAACATCGCGCATGTGCACGACGCCACCGTCCCCGACGACCGCCACCCGAAGACCCTGGCCGTTGAAGATGAGCGCTTCGTCCGGGATAGTGATGCCGGGCGCAGTGCGTGGGATGCCAATTTCCACCGTCACATACAGCCCCGGGTGCAGCGTGCCATCGTTGTTCGCGACGTCGACTTCCGCTTGCATGGTGCGGGAGGACTGCATCAATGCCACTGCGCTACGGGCAACTGTGCCGGTGAACTCGTGACCCGGCAGTTCGGGAACGCGGACCTTGGCCTGTAGCCCGTCTTTGATCCCGATCGCACCGCTCTGAGGGACATTGATCTGAACGCGGACTACGTTGTCTCGCGCCAGGGTGAATAAAGTATTCCCGGCGTTGCCACTCGAGTCGGCGCTGACGAGATCGCCGGTGTCGACGGAGCGGCTGGTGATGACGCCATCATACGGGGCGGTGACGTTCTCGTAGTCTTTCAGCTGCTCCAACCGTTTAACCGTGGCGAAGTCTGCCGCCAGATTAGCTTGTGCAACCTTGACCGCAGCCTCCGCAGCCCCGGCGCTGGCCTTGGATCCAACCAGCCCGAGCCGCGTGTTGTCGGCGTTCTGTCGCGTCTCCCATCCGAGATTGGCGAGCGCCGACGTGCGGCCATTCGTGACATTGGCTAGGTTGACGCTGGAACGCGCCTGGTCGGCCTGCGCGTTCGCCTGCGCCACGGTCG
>CAXTWC010000041.1:0-31630 GCA_964247805.1 uncultured Acetobacteraceae bacterium
GGTGGCACGATGCCGACAGGTGGCACGATGCCGACGGGTGGCACGATGCCGACAGGTGGCACGATGCCGACAGGTGGCACGATGCCAACCGGCGGCACGGGCCCGAGTGGTCCAGTCGGCCCAAGTGGCGGCGCATCCGGCGATACGCACGTCACCACCTTCGACGGGCTGCACTACGACTTCCAAGCCGCCGGCGAATTCGTCTACGCGCAGAATGCGGACATCACGGTCCAAGTCCGTCTCGAGCCATCCGGCGGGCCGCAGCATCCCTCTGGCAGCGTGACCTACATCGAGCAGACCGCTATCGGCCTCGGCACCGACCGGCTTACCTTCGACTTCGAGCGCGCACAGCCGTTCTGGCTCAACGGCGCGCCGGTCACCCTCATCTCGGGTCAATTCCTGCCCCTGGCCAACGGCACGGTCTACGCGACCGGGGGTGGGTTTGTCGTTCAAGCGAGCACCGGCGAACAGGTCAAGATAACCAACGAGACGACGATCGTCGCGCTGGACAACCACACGGCAGGTGTAAGCGGCATCCTCGGTGACGCGGACGGCACCGATGCGCACGGACTCTCGCTGCCAGACGGTACCGTCTTGCCGGCGCCCCTGACCTCGACCGAACTGTACACGACCTTCGCCAATGCGTGGCGCGTCACGCAGGCAACTTCGCTGTTCGACTACGCGGTGGGGCAGTCGACGGCCACGTTCACCATCGCGGACTTCCCGCCGGCACCGGTGACCCTGGCAGACCTGCCTTCCAATCTCGTCGACCAGGCGACGCAGTACGTGGCGTCCCTCGGCATTACCAACACGACGCAACAGCAGGACGCGGTGCTCGATTACCTGCTGGGGGGGAGCAACGCCCAGACTGCGGTTGCCAGCGACGCGAACAACACCGTTGCGGCGACAGCGACGTCGACGCTGCAGGTCACGAGCCCACCCGTCGAGTTGCTGGGCATCGCCGGCCCGGTCGGCCCCGTCAGCATCGGCTCCGGCACCGTCAACGTTGCCTTCCAAGTGTTCCTGAACAACGCGAGCGCCGACCCGGTCGTCGTCAGCTACGCCGTGCCTGATGCGACATCGGCCGACCAACTCGGCGCGGCCGATTTCGGTGGCACCTTGCCCAGCGGCACGGTGACGATCCCGGCGGGTGCGACGTCGGCCAACATCACCATCGCGGTGCCGGGTAACCTGCGACTGCCGATCGAGATGCTGCAGCTCGACATCGCGTCGGCCACCTCGGGCATCACCCTGGCGAACGCGAATGGCGCCGCCCAGTTGGACAGCACGATACCCGTCGAAGGCGCGGACGCCCAACCGGCCCTGGAGATGATTTCAGGTCCCGGCGTGCTCACCCAGAATGGCACGGCCTACACGTTGGACATCGGCACCATCGGCGCCGACGGGATACCCGCGACGGATTTGGCGATCGCCAACCTCGTTGCGGGCTACGGGAATATGCTCGCTGGCACATTCAGCTCCGCGACCGGGAGCGGGTTCACCGTGACAACGCCCACCGTCACGGGGATCTCCCCCGGCGGTGTCGACGGCGGCCTGAACATCACTGCGGGCACGTCCCTCGGCCAGTATACCGAGACCCTTACCTTCAACCCGACGCAATCCAACAGCAGCGGGTATTCGGGCACACTTGCGCCGATCACCCTGACGATCACGGACAATGTCGTGTCGCCGATCGCGCAGCCAGCAGCCACCCCGAGTGTCATCACCGTTGATGCGCGGGTCGGCGGTGCATCCAACGGCAGTGTCACCGTCTCCAACACCTCACCGATCGGCAGCGATTCGCTTGGTGTCAAGCTGACCGATACCGGCGGCAATATCCTGCCGACGCAAACGTCGCCGCTTGCACCTGGCGGCTCCGCCACCCTGTCGCTCAATAGTCTTGCCACGTCGAGCGGCACGTTCACCGATACGCTGGGCATCGCCTACACATCGATCCCGCCGTCGAGCACCGGGCATCCGAGCGTTTCGGAGACGGGGAGCAGTGTGACGGTGGACGGCACTGTCTACTTACCTGCCGACCCGGCATTGGATACCCCGACCATCGATCTCGGCACGGTCCACCAGGGCGACGCCGAAACCAGCCAGGGCATATCCCTCACGAACTCCGTTGCGGCGGGGGCACTCTCCGACTCGTTGCTGGCGAACATCGGTGCGCTCTCGACCGGGCTCGTCGCCACCAGCACCACGCCGGTCACGATCGACCCTGGCCAGACTGCCAGCGTGGGCGGCGTCGGCCTCGACACGTCGATTGCGGGTACGGTGAACGGCACGGTGACGGTCGATCTGGCGACCCACGATCCAGCGCAGCCAGATGCCGCGCTCGGCACGTTCACAGTCAATGTGACGGGGACGGTGATCGGCGACGCGATCCCCGCTTTCGTAGAGGTCTCGGGCCCGGGCACGCTAAGCGGCAGCCCTGGCCACAACCAGGTCCTGAATCTCGGAACCGTCACTGTAACGTCGTCGAACACGATCGATATCGCGGTTGCCAACGATGCGGTCGGACAAGCGGATTCGCTGACTGGGTCCTTGACCTTCGCCTCACACGACACGAGCGTGTCGCTCGGTTCGTTCGCATCCCTCGCACCCGGCGACGTATCCGGCACTTACGAGTTCACCATCACGCCGGATTCCCAGGGCGAGATACAGGACGTCATCACGCTCAAACCCGTCGACAGCGTGATTGGTGCCCTTGCGACACAGACGTTGACGATCGAAGCCAATGTGGTCGCCTGCTTCCTGCGGGGAACCCACATCGCCACCCCAGCTGGCGAGCGGGCCGTGGAAGCCCTTTGCATCGGCGACCTCGTTACAACTGCCAGTGGAATGAGCGAACCCATCCGCTGGATTGGCCGGCGCAGCTACAATCGCCGGTTCATCGCGAAGAACCGCAACGTGCTTCCCATCTGCATCGGCGCGGGCGCGCTAGCGGACGGCGTTCCCACCCGTGACCTGTTCGTGTCGCCGCTGCATGCGATGCTGATCGACGACGTCCTCGTGCCAGCGAGCGAACTGGTCAACGGTGTCGCCATCACCCAGACCGAAGCGATGGAACACATCGAGTATTTCCACATCGAGCTCGCCCGGCACGATGTGCTCCTGGCCGAGGGTGCGGCGTCGGAGAGCTTTATCGACGATGACAGCCGGATGATGTTCCACAACGCGCACGAATATGCGGCGCTGTATCCGGATGCGACCGGTGAGCCGGCGGGCTACTGTGCGCGACGCGTGACGAGCGGGTTCGGCCTGGAGGCAATCCGTCGTCGTCTCGCCGCGCGTGCTGGATTACGGCGCAAGCCGGCTTAGGGCGGCGACGTTGCGTATCAGACGTTCGTCGCCTGGGCTGAGTGCGAGGGCATCGTGGGCGTGTTTGAGCGCCACCGCATGCTGCCCGAGCCGCGAGGCGGCGAAACTTGCCAGGTCGTGCGGGTGCGCACTGGCGGCACGCGGATCGTTGAATGCCGCCGTCGGTCCTTTCTGGATCGAGAGCGCCTTGCTCGCAGCGGCGTAGCATCCAGCCCAGTCACCTGTCTCGTAAAGCATGTCGGCCAACTGCACCCACGCTTCGCGCCGCTCCGGTGCGGCCTGCGTCGCCCGGCGCAACCAGTCGAGCGCCTGCGCCCGGTCGCCAACCGCCGCCCGGCACTGTGCCAGGTAAGCCATGGCCGCACTATTCTGTTCGTTCCATGTCGCGGACGGCAACGCCAAGTAGCGCCGGGCCTCCTGCTCCGCACCGACCCAGTCGCGGTAATGTACACGCTCGCGCGCAAGGTAGAACGCGTTACGCGAGCTGTGGGGGTCTTCCGCCGCTGCTACCTCCAACAAGTCGAGATATTGGCCGCGCGACTTGGATGGGTCTGGCCAGTGATCCACCCGCAGGCCGCGAAAATACACATGAACCTCGTCCAGGCGGTCCGGGTAGAGTGCCTCATGGCAAGGGTGGCGCCAGAGATAGCCTTGCCTCGAGTGGCAGCGGTCCGTCCAGAACTCTACCCCCGGGGAGCCGTCAGCTTGGTGCGACCAGGCATATAGATAATGCCCCCTCGTGGCGCCGGGCTGCCACTCCTTGTCGAAACCGTCCCGCCATCCGGCACTCAGCCGTTCGTCCAAGTCGAGTGCTATGCAAATGTCGATGTCTGCCGGCACGAGTGCCAACGCAGCGTTCCGAGCGGTGTCGAAACGCCAAGGCCGGATCGTGATCGGCACCACGCTCGCGCCGCCGGCTTGCAGCGCTTCCACGGTGCCGTCGGTACTCCCGGTGTCTGCCACGAGCACAAGGTCGGCGCCGTGACATGTTTTCAGGAAGCCATCGACGTGCTTCGCTTCATTCTTCGCGATGGCATAGATCGCGATGCGCATTGCTGCCACTCAACCTTCTCATCGGAGTAACCGCTGCGAGACACGTTGCAGTTTCCGTAGACGTGGTCAACGGTGCCGGACCGACAGGTGGTAAGCAAGTGTGACCTTCCTTCTGACCTATCACGGAACGCTGCTTTGCCGCGACGGAAGCAAGCTGGTGCACCGGCCTGCGGACAACCGGTCCGGTGTAACGGCGGTTCGGCTGGACATGTCATGGGACCGGCTGCGAAGCGACTTCGATCGCAATCTCCGTGCGAGTGCCACCGAGATACGCTCGCCCCTCGCATCGGGGGACCTCGCCGGGTTCACGTTGCACGTCGAGCCAGACCGGCGCTCCATCCTGCTATCGCAAGGTGAACGCTTTTTGTCGGCGCAACCCGGCGGAGGCTTGGCGGCCGATCGTGAACGGGCCGCCGGCTGGGAGCGCTTCGTACCCGTCGAGCTCGAAGAGTTGGACCGGTTGTTGTCACTGCGAACCCATGACTGGGCGCTGTCCACGACTCGGACCGTGATCCCGGCAAAGTCGGTGCGGCTCTCGGCGCATCATGGCCTGTGGTTCGACGAGCAGCATTTCGACCTACGCTATCAACTTCCCTTGCTCGGCGAGCACGATGGACGGCAACTGACTTTGCTGCGCGATGGCTGGCGTATCGTGCAGGCGCGGGCGTTCAAGCCGATCGTTTGCTACAGCGCCGTCGGCGACCCACTCGTCTTCGATCAGCTCTGCATGAGCCTGGCCTCCCTGCTGCGCTGGGGACGATACAAGGGAGCCATCCATCTTATAACGGATCGAAATCCGGGGGATCTGTTTGTCCGTGTCCCTGGGCTGGACCCACAACGCGTCTCGTTCAAACGTATCTCGGCCACGGATCGCATCGGGGCAACCTCGGCCCGCTACTCGATTACGGACTGGCCTGAACTCGCTCCCTTCCAACCCATCCTCATCATCGATTCAGACATCATCTTCGACACCGATGTCGAACCACTGCTCGCCTACGTCGCGGTGTCGGATAAGATCGTCGCGCCAACGGAGGAGTTCTCACCGCTGCGAACAGCCGAATCCGTTGGTGCAAAGCTGTTTCGCGCAGACAAGGTCGACCCCGGGGATGGGTTCGGTTTCAACTCCGGCTCCATCGGCATACCGAGTTTGCATAGCCATGGCCACATTCTGCAGCTTATTCGCCGGATCATCGGCAACAGGAGCGACGTGTTCGGGCGTCGCCATTTCTCGTGGGTCGACCAGCCGATCGCCAACTATGTGGCGGAGCAGTCGGGCGGCTTCGACACGTCTGGTATGGATCAGTATGTCCGTTGGGGCCGGGCTGGCATCGGCGTCCTGGGGCGCCGTGGCCTCGTCCATTTCTGGCCGCACCGCGGGCAGGCTGCGAAGCTGCGTGCGATGACTGACTACGTGATTGCGCTCGAAGCGGGGGTGCCCGCATGATCTGCTCGACCGGTCAGCCGCTTGATCAGGTGGCGCCATGCCGCGAGACAGTTCGGCCAATTGTAAACGGCGCGCGCATACTGCTGTGCCGCAGCCGCCATCGATGGCTGCCCGTCCCACGGATCGCGGAACTCTGCTGCCAATTCCCGGGCGAAGGATGCGACACGCGCGTCACGGTCGCTTGCCGTAGCATAGAGATGTGCAAAGCCGGCGGTCGTTTCCGGCAATGCGGCTCGTGACGTAGCGACGACCCGCACACCGGCTGCCATCGCCTCGATGACGGCGATGCAGGATGTTTCGTTGAACGTCGACGGATACGTTAGGAAATGCATATCGCGCAGCGCCAGACGTATCTCTGCATTGGGCCTGATGCCGTGATAGATCACCCCCGGCAGGCGGCGTGCCTGGGAAAAGATGGAGTGATAAGCGGCGTCCGAGAAGCGTTGGCCCCACAGTCGGAAGCTTGACCAAATATGCAGCTCCGCATCGGCTGGGTCGAGACGTTCCCAGGCATCGAGCAAGATCGATAGGCCGCGGTCCGGCGCGCTTGTATAGGCACAGCGCCACCGCCAGGGCTTTTCCTGCGGCCAGGACCGTATCGGCCCGTCGATGTCCGTCGCGTTGCGTATGACATGGCAGCGTTCCGCGGGTAGCGCCGGGTAACTGGTCAGGAATTGCTGGCGCTGCCACTGCGAAACGAAGACGAAGGCTGCCACCTCCCGGGTCATGTGTGGGTCGGCGCACCAACGAAAAGTAGGACTGACCTCATTGTGCAGCCATACGACCTGCGGCCGGGCATCGAGCCGATCTTGGTGGGGGCGGTGAAGTCGAAGGTCGATCGCATCCAACTCCGTCCCGAGCCGCTGCATGAGCCCGAGCTGCATCAGCTGCGTGCCCCCCATCGTAGCGCCGGGTCGCCAGAGCTGATAGGCCAGCGGCCCGGGCCGGGTCGCCTCGAAAATCTCCCAGGACAATCGATGCGGCGCTTCGAATTTGAGCTCCGGCGCGTTGCCAGCGCTGAGGTAGAGCCGCTCGCGGCGCAATGTGAAACTGTCCGGGCCCGGCACAGGCTCGACGGTTATCCCCTCGATCACTGTGCTCTGTGCAGCATCGGAGAGGCAGGCGATGATCACGTCTCGCCGACGGGTCTGGGTGGCGTCATCGTGCAACTGCAGAACACGCCAGCCTAATTGTGCGTGCCGGGCAATGACGAGGTTCTTCGGCGCAAGGTCGGCCTCTGCCTGGGCAAACCCGTTCCCGTCCGGAGCACGATAGACAAGCAAGCCACGATGCGTACGAAGGTATCGCGGATCGCGCCACTCGACACTTGGCAGAGCCGGTTGTGTCATATCGTTACCGTCCCGATAGCTCTGCCTAGCGTTCCTAAGCAGTGATCCCGACGTGATCAAGGCCCTAACCGGTCAGGTTTGGGATCCTTTAACGAGGGTGGGTATCACGACCAACGGCGTGCAACGCCTGTCTAGAGGGGTGACCCGAGCGCAGGGACGGAACGGCTCGCTTCAGAGGCGCCTGCGGCAAGGTCCAGGGACGGAAGTGCCGCAGGCGTCGGGATCAGGCAGCCGCGCGACGCGGGAGCTTCCAGTTTGGCCGGATGAAGTGGCAGGTATAGCCGTTGGGCAGCCGCTCGAGATAATCCTGATGCTCGGGCTCCGCTTCCCAGAACGGTCCGGCCGGGGCCACTTCCGTCACCACCTTGCCGGGCCAAAGGCCGGACGCGTTCACATCGGCGATCGCATCCGTGACGACGGCCTTCTGCCGCTCGTCAACGTAGAAGATCGCCGAACGATAGCTGGGACCGCGGTCATTGCCCTGCCGGTTGGGCGTGGTGGGATCGTGGATTTGGAAGAAGAACTCCAGCAGGTCGCGAAAGCTGATTTTAGCCGGGTCGAAGACGATTTCGATTGCTTCGGCGTGGTTGCCATGGTTGCGATAGGTCGCATTGGGCACCTCGCCCCCCGTATATCCGACGCGCGTCGACATCACGCCCGGCAGCTTGCGGATCAGGTCCTGCATTCCCCAGAAGCAGCCTCCCGCCAGAACGGCACGTTCCTCCATCATCCAGTCTCCCTCATTTGCGTTGAACAGACGCCGTAACCCTCCGCCCCCATGGCGTCGTGCGGACTGCCATGAGGTACGTCCTGACGGTCAAGGTGGTGTTGACCTGCCACCATGTCGACCACCCGGCCCGGCGTTCCGCTCACCTCGATAGGGAGCTCGCCTCGTAGGCATCGGCCGGAGGCTGCGCGGGGGAACTGGGTGCGCGCTACCGCCTGTTCCCCGTCGCGCTGCGCCCCACGAGGTCCATCTCAGACCGGAAGGCAACCACCCGTGCCAGCGTTTGCGCCGTTGGGGCGTCCAGGAAAGTCTCCACAGCGCTGCTGAACCGGATCCGAACCAGGTCAGCAACCAGCGTCCAGCCACGCCGCTCCCCGAGATCACGAAGGAAGACGTTCATCTCGCTATGCACTGCGAACACCATGCCATATGCGGCGGAGTAGCCGATTTTGGTCAGCATAAGACGCAACTCCCGGGCACGACCTGGGAGTGGTCGCGAAAGCACCATTAAGCCGTTAATGACTTATTAACAGCTACTCCGTCCCAAAAACAATGTCCATGCCAAAATATTGCTCGTGGGCGTCTTGGGACGTGCTCGCATTGCCGTGACTTGCTAGTGCGGTACGCGCATGCCGGGCTGTCCACGCACGCTAGCGGTTGACCTGGAGCTAGTGCCGCGCGCTACCCCACAGCGTCGCGGGCTCGGCGAGCAAGGGGCGGAGGTCTAGCCGGTCCAGCATCTGGTTGGTTTCCGCCTCCGCCGCGGCCAGAATTTCGGCAGCATCCACGTGGCCGACCCGGCGATTGTGCATCAGCACCCGGCCATCGACGATCGCCGTATCCACGTCCTGCCCATTGGCGAAGCAGGCCACACGCCAGACCGGCATGTTCGCGGGCGCTAAATGCGGCTTGCGTAAGTCGATGGTGATGATGTCGGCCTGTTTGCCCGGCTCCAGACTGCCGATGCGGTCGTCCATGTGGAGGGCGCGGGCGGCGTCGATCGTGACCATCTCCAGCAACTTGCCGGGTGGCATCAATCGTTCGTCGCGATGTTCCCTCTGGTGCAGGCGCATACACTGGAACATGTGTCGGAACATGTCGGTGCTACGGTCCGGCGCCGTGCCGTCACTGCCGATCGCCACCAGCACGCCTCGGTCCAGCAGCGTGGGCACCGGGCAGTAGCCGCGGACAGAGGCGATGGCGGACGGGTTGTGTACGATCCGCGTCCCACTGGCGACCACGGCGTCGATATCGGCGTCCGTCAGGTCGGTGCAGTGGGACATCAGCGCGTCCGGCCCAAGCAGGCCGAACATGCGGCCGGCCATGTCCAGACTGCCACTGCGATGCCCGTCCTGGTGGAACAACGTGCCGTGACGCCGGCCGAGATCCTGCACGATGCGTCCCTGCCGCTCGATCAGTGCGACGGCAGCTTGGTCGTGGGCGGCTTCCCGGTAGACGGGCATCAGGGTCGCCACACCGATGCGGCCGGACTCCGCACCGTGCCAGCGCTCGATCAGGGCCGTGATCGTGTCCACCTGTTGCTCGAAGCTGACGGCGTGGTCGCTCCGGATGCCGCCGGGCCAGTCGGCGTAGGGGCGGGGGTGCGGCGGCCGAGTGGGGCCGACCGCCATCACGTCGCGGATGCCGATCTCTGCCACGCCCTGGCAGTGCGCGTCGCCATGGGCCGGGCTGTCCGTGCGCATCACGCTGTCGCCGCCGCCCAGCAGCGACAGGCCGGTGGTGACGCCGAACATGAGCCGCTCCAGCGCGGCCAACCGTGCTTCGGCGCGCCAGAACGAGGGCGGGGACGCGAGCGTGTAGATGCGGCGGCAGGCATCGCTCCAGGCCGCGCTGTCGCCGCCGGCCAATGTCTTGACCAGGCCGTGGCCGGCATGGGCGTGGCAGTCGATCAGGCCCGGCATGATGGCGTAGCCGCGCGCGTCGATCACCCGGGACGCGGTCTGCGGCAACTCCGCGGCTGGGCCGACCGCGGCGATCTTACCGTCCTTGACCGCGACCGCACCGTCGGGGATCACGCGCCTTGCTGGGTCCATGGCGATGACCGTGCCGCCCGTGACAAGAAGGTCCATCCTAATTCACCTTGACTAGATACAGGCGGAACGAATTGTCGGGTGCCTGGTGCATGTCGATACCCTTGCGGGAAGCCCAGGTCAGCGGTTGCTGGAACAGCGGGATATTGCCGATATCCGCCTTCTCCAGCTTGAACGCGTCCCGCATCTCGCGCCGCCGCGCCGCCTCGTCGCTTTCGGCGGCGGCCTGCTCGATCAGGTCGTCCACGGCCGGGTTGCTGTAGCGGCCATAATTCAGTCCGCCCGCCGTGGCGGTGTGGGAATGGATCACCTCCGACAAGGTCGAGTAGACATCGGCCAGCGGTAGTGCCGCGTGGCCAAGCATGAACGCGCTGACGTCGAACGATGCCGTCCGGCGCGACCACACCGCCGTCGTCTCGCTCTGCACCGCCGTCCGCACGCCTGCCCGCGTCCACATGGCGGCGATCGCCTGGCAAACGCGCTCGTCGTTGACGTAACGGTCGTTCGGGCAGGTCAGGCCCAGGTCGAAGCCGTCGGGATACCCAGCCTCCGTTAGCAGGCGCTTGGCGGTGGCCGGATCGTAGGGCAGCCGTTCGTTTTGATCTTGCGGCGCGCCAACCAGTTGCGGCGACGCCATGAAACCGGCCGGCCAGGCTTCGTCGCGCATGATGACATGACGGATGGCGGCGATATCGATCGCTCGGTAGAGCGCCTCCCGCACGCGGTGGTCCTTTAGCGGATTGCGGCCTTTCACGTCGCTGAACAGCAACTCGTCGCGAAACGTGTCCAGGCCGATATAGATGGTCCGCAACTCGGGGCCCTGGATCACCTGCAGGGCGGGGTTCTGCCGGACGTGGTCCACGTCCTGCAACGGCAGGTCCACGGTCGCGTCCGTCGTGCCGCTGATGAGGGCCGCGGTGCGCGTGGCCGGGTTGCGAATGGGCACGAACGTCACCCGATCGAGATCATGCTTGCGCTGGTCCCACCAGCCGCCGAACGCTTCCAGCACGGTCGGGCCGTCGGTGTCGTGCGAAACGAGGCGAAATGGCCCGGTGCCGTTTTCATGCCGGGCTGCGTAATTCTCCGTCTTCGCCGCAAGGTCGCTGGCGGTGGCGGCGCCATTCGCCTCGGACCATTTGCGGTCCATGACGGGCATACCCAAGAGAGCGTTCAGCATCACGGGGAACGGCTTGGCCGTCTCGATTTCGATCGTCATCGGGTCGGGCGCTCGCATCGTGGTCACGGCCGAAAGCGGGCCGCGATTGGCGCCGGGCGTGCTGAGGCGGGCCCAGGTAAACAGCACGTCGTCGGCCGTGAACGGGTCGCCGTTGTGGAAGCGCACACCGGGCCGTAAGTGGAACCGCCAGACCGTCGGGCTTGGCTGCTCCCAGGCCGTCGCCAAGGCGGGCTCTATCGCCAGCTTGTCATCCATCCGCACCAGCGGTTCGTAGATGTTGGCCAGAAAGGCGTTGGTGAAGCTGACGCGGGAGGTGTGCGGGTCGAAGGTCTGCACGTCGGAGCTGAACGACCACGTCAGGTCCTTTGCGTTCGCGCCCTGGGCAAGACAGGCCAGCATTCCGGCGAGGGCAAGCAGTGGGCGCATCGGACCTCTCCGGGTTGCAAAGCGACGCTAGCCATCCGCCCCCGGGGCGGCAAGCGCCTGTCGCCGCCAGGTTCCCGGCCGCCTGGCGACCACTGTCTGCGTATTTCCGGAGCCGTCCTGGTTGCAAGTACGCAACCTGGAACAGCTCGGCCATTCGCTTGGACGATGCCTCGCCTGACCGCCAGCGATGCCCCGGTATTTAGCCGGCGTTCGGCTGCGTTGCTTTGAAGCTCGCCAGCGCCTGCACCTGGTCCCACCACTCGGCAAAGCCCTCGGTTCCGAACAAGGCTTCCTTGTCGGGCGTCAGTGCGACGTAGCCGATGATCGGTGCTAAATAGAGGTCCGCCAGACTCAGCTCCCCCGCGATGAAGCGCGAGCTGCCACGAGTCTTCATGATGAACTCGATGACCTTGCGACCGGTTTCAAGGCCCTGCTGCCGCGCTTTCTCGTTTTGACCGCCCACGAAGTCCGGAAACAAGTGATAGGCCGCAACACCGCCGAGTAGGGCGCCGTAGCCATACGAGTCTATGACGCCGATCACCATGTCCATCCGTGCGCGGTCCTCCGCGCTCGCCGGGATGAGCGACACGCCGGGCAGCTTGTCGTTGAGGAACCGCGTGATTGCCGCCGTTTCCAGTATCCGCATACCGTCATAGTCCAGCACGGGCACCTTGCCGAACGGATGGCGATGCCGATGCTCCTCGCTCTGCGGCTCGCCCTTCAGCACGTTGAGCGGCACTTGCTTGAACTCGGTCACGCCCTTCTCGGCGAGTAGCATCTTTACGGTACGCACGTAGCTGGAGCCGTCGAAGCCCCAGAGCGTAATGTCCGGCACTGTGGTGTTCCCCAAGGTTGTCCGAGATTCTGCCTCACCGGGGTGCTGGTGGCCAGGGCGTCGTCCGGGCGGAAATCAGTCTCATCGGGAATAAGCGGCGGCATCGGAGATTGCGGAATTCGGCAATTTCTGCGCGGCCGGTGCCGATCCGAGGCCGCCGGGCAGATGGCACGCTACCGAGCGAGCCGACCCGAGCGGTCGCAGCTTCGGTCGTTCGGTGGCGCATAGTGCGAAGGCATTCGGACAACGAGGACCGAATGGGCAGCTTCCGTCCGGTGTCCCCTGCCACACGGTGCTTCGTGTCAGCCTAACGCGGGCCCGCCTTGGACCGGTGGCGCGTGGCACCGCTGCGACCAAGGCGCGCGTGTAGGGGTGCTGCGGGTCACCCAGCACGGCTGCCGTCGACCCTTGCTCGACGATGCGGCCGAGATACATCACGGCGATGCGGTCACAAAGGAAGCGCACCGTCGCGATGTCGTGGGAAATGTAGAGCACACCCAGCCCCGTCTCCTGCGACAAGCGCTTGAGCAGCTTGAGCACGCCGGCGCGGATCGAGACGTCCAGCATGGAAACCGGCTCGTCGGCGACCAGTAGACTCGGCCCCAGTATCATGGCGCGCGCGATCGAAACACGTTGGCGCTGACCACCGCTCAACCCGGCGGGCAGGCGGTCCAGCAGCGTGTCGGCGCCCTTCAGGCCGACCTGCGCGAGCGCCTGCAAAGCCCGTTGGCGCAATTCGGCACCACGGGCGAGTCCGTGGATGACGAGTGGCTCGGCCACCGCCTGCAGCACGGTGAAGCGCGGGTTGATGGACTGGTAGGGGTCCTGCAGGATGAGCTGCGCGTGGCGGCGGAACGCGCGCAGGGCACCCCCGCTGCAATGCGTCACGTCCGCACCGTCGAACACGATGCGACCGCTGGTCGGCTCGTGTAGCCGCATCAGCGTCGACGCGGTCGTGCTCTTGCCGCTGCCGGACTCGCCGACCAAGCCCAAGACCTCACCCGGCGCCAGATGCAGGTCGACGTCCTGCACGACCCGGGTGGGCGGCGGGATCCGGCCAATGAGTCGAGCCGCGAGGCTGGCCGGGGCAGGGAAGCTTTTGCACAAGGCTTGCACATCGAGAAGGGCCGTCACGCGGGCTCCTGCGCCATTTGATCCCAGGTCGCGGCCTGAGCACCAAGCGCGCGGAACGATCCTGATTCGGTCGTGAAGTGACATGCGGCGACGTGCCCTGGGCTGACCAGAGTAGCCGGCGGCGTCCGAGCCCGGCAGATCGCCTGCGCGAAGGGGCAGCGCGGCGCGAACCGGCAGCCTTCGCCATATGCGCCACCCGCAGGTGGGCTTCCGGGTAACGAGATCAGATCCTGCCGTGCGTCGCCCAGATCGGGGAACGCGTTCTGCAGGCCGATCGTGTAGGGGTGGGCCGGGCGTGCGAACACCGCCTCGCTAGGGCCGGCCTCGATGATTTGGCCGGCATACATGACGGCGACCTGGTCGCAATTCTCGGCCACCAGCGCCAAGTCGTGCGATATCAGCAGCGTCGCGTGGCGCCCGCCTTCGCGGATGCGCGCCAGCAGGTCGAACACTTCGTCCTGGATGATGACGTCGAGCGCGGTGGTGGGCTCGTCGGCGACGATCAGCGATGGTTCGCAGGCCAGCGCCATGGCGATCACAGCGCGTTGGCGCATGCCGCCACTGAACTCGTGCGGGTAGCCCCGGGTCCATGCCGGGTCGAGGTTGACCTGCTCGAACAACGCCTCGGCCCGGCGTTGTGCCTGGGCGTGGGTAGCGGTCCCGTGTTCGCGGATCACTTCCACGATCTGTGCGCCGACGCGGACAACCGGGTTGAGGGCATTCATCGCACTCTGCGTCACCAGCGCGATCTCCCGCCAGCGTAACCGGTTCATCTCGCGCCGCGGCAGGCCAAGCAATTCCGTGCTGCGGAACAGGATCGACCCGGCGGCCACCCGCATGGCGGCCGGCAGCAGGCCGAGGATGGCCTTCGCCGTCGTCGTCTTGCCGCAGCCCGACTCCCCCACCAGCCCAAAGGATTGACCTTCGGCGATGTCGAAGGTGACACCCTCGACCGCCATCCCGGAACCGATACGGACCGATAGGCCGCGCACCGACAGCAGCGTCAAGGACTGCGCTCGACTGGGGTCTCGAAGCCTCGGCCCAACAAGTAGATCCCCACCAGGAGCAGCATCAGCGCGCAGCCCGGCGGCAGCACCCACCACCACGCGTTACGGATCGCGCCGCTGTCGAATGCCTGGTTGAGCATGAGGCCCCAGCTTAGTGCATCCGGATCGCCGAGGCCCAGGAAACTGAGACTCGACTCGGTCAGGATTGCCCAGGCTGCGCCGAACACGACGTATAGCAGGCTGAGCGGCAGCACGTGCGGCAGGATATGGCGATAGATGATGCGGACAGGCCCCGCACCGGAGCCACGCGCGGCGGTGACGTATTGACGCTGCTTGAGCGTCAGCACCTGGGCGCGTACCACGCGGGCGGCGGTGCGCCAGAATACGAGTGCCATGGCGACGATGGTCGTGGCCAAACGGTTCTCCACGAAGCCGATCAGCACGATCATGAAAGGCAGGAAGGGGATGGCGTACGCGATGTCGGTGATGCGCATCAGCACGCTATCGATCGTGCCGCCGAAGTAGCCGGCAACCAGGCCCACATTGGTCCCGATCAAGCCGGTCAACGCCGCCGTCAGCAGCCCCACGAGCAGTGTGAGCCGTGCGCCCAGCATCACCTGCGACAAAACGTCATCGCCGTAAACGGTCGTCCCGAGCCAGTGCTGCCATGACGGCGGATCGAGTCGGGCAAGCGCGCCATCGGCTCGCATGTTGTTCACCCAGGGATCGTACGGCGCCAGCAAAGGCGCCACGATGGCGAGCAGGATGAAGCCGCCGACGATCAACGCGCCCGCCTGGCCGTAACCGTTCTGCAAGCATGCCGGTATACGGTTGCGCAGGCTCGCAGGCCGCCCCCCGCCCTTGACGCCAGACGCGCTAACGCTAGCCATGGGCGGCCACCCGCGGGTCGAGGGTGCCGTAGAGCAGATCCAGCAGGAAGTTGGTGGCGATCACGATGACCGAGATCAGGAAGAACGCGGCCTGCGATACCGGGTAATCGAAGGTCGTCACCGCGTTGACGATTTCTCGGCCGAGGCCGGGCCAAGCGAACACCACTTCCACCAGCACCGTGCTGGCGATGGCGTAACCAAACATGTGGAACACCCACGTCACCACCGGCAGCAGTGAGTTGCGGGCGGCGTGGCGCAGCACCACCCGCTCGGGCATGCCCTTTGCGCGCACGAGCTCGATGTAGTCCTCACCGGCTGCCTCGAGCAGGCTGGTGCGCATGATCAGGATTGGCTCGGGCAACGAGGTGATCGTCAGGCACAGCAGCGGCAGCGCCAGGTGCCAGAGGAAGTCGGTGGACAGGTATACTGCCGCCCCCGTGGTAGCCGTGCTCGCCGCGGCGCCGCCTATGGTGCGCATGCCGCCATTGGGGAACAGCCCTGTTCCGTACGAGAACGCCATCAGCAAAAGGATGCCGAGCCAGAACGCGGGGATGCCGCGGATCATCGCCGGCACCAGGGAGCCAATCCGCTCCGTCCAACTGCCGGGCCACCACGCCAGGTATACGCCGATCCCGCAGCCGAACACGACCGCCAGGATCGTCGAGGGAATGACCAGCACGAGGGTGTTCAGCACCTTTGGCCCGAGCACGGTCCACACCGGCTGCTGGTAGGCGAAGGACATGCCGAAGTCGCCGGTGAGCAAGTTGCGAAGATAGTCGACGAACTGCGCGCCGAGTGGCCGGTCCAGCCCCCAGGCCGCCCGCAACGCAGCCTGCGCCTCGGGCGGCAGGTCGGCGGAGGCCATCACGCCAACCGGATCACCCGGCAGCAGACGGAACATGAAGAACATGACCGTCACGAGGACGAACAGCACGAAAGCGTTCTGCAGTAGCCGCGCGAGGATGAAGCCGCGCATCGGTCAGGCTGGCTTCATAACCAGCTTGCCGGCTTTCCACGTGTATCCGGCGTCGCTGAGGATTTTCCTTGCCTTGGTCGGGTCGTACTCGTCACCGGGTGCGTCGGCCGGGATCATCGAATCGAAGATCGGCGGCAACGGCGTGCGGCGGCCGACCTGCCCAGCGCCGCCATATACGATGTCGACGATGCGCTTCCGCGGCATGGCGTAGTACATGGCCTCGCGGATCGCCAGATCCTGGAACAGCGGTTTACGCAGGTTGAGCCAAAACGAGACGACGCTGCCCGATGGCGTCACCAGAAGATCGATGTGCGGCAGCTTCGCCAGTTCCTGACCGTCCGGCAAAGGCAGGCCGTCGCCGATGACGTGGATAGTCTGGTTCTCCATACCGCCCTTCATCTGCTCGATGCTGGCAGCTTGGATGTAGTGCAGGCCGTCGATCTTCGGACCGCCAGTCCAGTGCTGCTTATTGGCCGTTACGTGGAAGTCCACATCCTTCTCGAACGAGGCGAATTTGAACGGTCCACTGCCCACGAAGCCGTTATTGGCGATCATGTCCCAGGCCGCCGGGTCACGCACCCCGGCTTTTTCCGGAACGTCCTTCCAGATGTGTTCTGGCAGGATGGTGATCTGCGCCAAACTGGTGGTGATGAAGGTCACCGTCGGGCTGCTCAGGTGCACCCGCACCGTGCCGTCAGCGAGCAATTCAGCGGATTTCAGCGGGGTGAGGAACGCCTGCCAGAAGGTGGGCTTCCATTTCGCGAGATAGTTGAAGGTGAACACGGCGTCGGCCGGGGTCACGGGCTGGCCATCGTGCCAGGTCATACCCGCACGGATCTTCAGATCGATCGTGACAGGGTCGACGACGGTGTAGGATTCAGCGGCCCAGGGTACCAGCGTCTGCGTGCCGTCGTAGCGGAGGAAGGTGTCGTAGATGAACCGTAGGAAACCGCGACCATTGGCCGAGGTCTCCGTGAACAGCTGGCCCGAACTCATCCGGTACAGCGTCGCGAGATTGACCTCCTTGACGTCGGCGATCGGGGTCACCTCGAGCCAGGGCGCCACGTGATAGGCTTCCAGGCCGATGCCCTTGGAGGGGTGGATGTTTGCGAACAGGCGCTTGTTCACCGGGTTGATCATCGAGTGAGCGCAGACTACCCACGAGGGTAGATCCCGGGCATAGACTTTCTGTGCCGCCAGGATCAGCTCGCGGCGGCGTGCCGGGTCGAATTCCTCGACCTGCGCGTTGGCGGGAGCGTCGAATTCCGGGTTACTGTAGCCTGGGATGTTGAAGCTTGCGCCGGTGGCGTAGGTGGAGCGAATGTAGAAATCAGGGTCGATCCGGTCCTCGGGTGCGCCCAGCCCCATCAGGGCGATATTGTAGTCGCGCCGGCCATAAACCTTGCCGAGCAACTGGCCGAAGTCGACAGGCCGCAACGTCACGGGGAAGCCCACCTCCACCAGCGCACGGGTCAAGATGCGCGCGGCCTCGAGCTGCGTCTGGTCAGCGTAGGACTCTAGCACCAGCGGGGGCATCGGCTGCCCCGGCAAAGCCTCCTGAGCATAGGACAGGCCTATCGTCGACTGCGCCAGCGCTGCGCCGGCTCCCGTAGTGAACATACGGCGAGACAGGGATGTCGGTGCTGCGGTCATGTCGGCCTTTCACTATGCATCATGGGAGTGAGGCTCAATGCGTCAGGTTCTCTCTCAGCGTCGTGCCGGTGTAGCTCGTCTTGGATAGGCCACGCCTTTGCAGTTCGGGCACCACCATACTGGTGAAATCTTTCAGATAGCCCGGCACGCGGAAGCCCTTGGACAGGATGAACCCGCCATTCGACCCGGTCTCGGCATGTAGCTCCTCGAGGATGTCAGCGACCACTTCCGGCGTGCCCACCGCGCGCAGCCCTTGCCCGATGACAAAGTCCCTCGCATAGACCGCCACCGTCGTCTTTGGATCGACGACTTTGAGGATCTCCTCGAACTGGCCCCATTTCACGTTCTGCCCTCGCACCTCTTCGGCCAGGTCGGCAATTGGCGTGTCCGGCCGCACGCTGCTGAAATCCAGGCCGAAATGATGCGACAACTCCAGCATGCCAGCGGCAGGCGGGATAGAGTCCAGGAACTGCCGCTCCATGTCGCGGGCTGCGGACAGGCTTTCGGCGACCTGCACGTTGATGGACCATAGGATCCCGATGTCACGCGGTGAGCGGCCGTGCTCGGCAAGCTTAGCATCGAGGGCCGCGCGATGCGCCTTCATGCTGGCAATGGTCTTGCGGCTGACGAATTGGATGTCGGCAAACTTGGCCGCCAAGTCCATTCCCGGCCCTGATTGCCCGGCCTGGATGATCACGGGGCGGCCTTGCGGCGACGGCATGACCGGTAGCGGCCCGCGGACATTGAAGTGTTTGCCGCGATGGTTGAGCAGGTGGACTTTTTCCGGGTCGGCGAACACGCCACGCTCCCGGTCCATCACGATGGCATCGGGCTCGACGCTGTCCCACAGGTCGCACACGACTTGCAGGTGCTCCTGCGCGCGGTCGTATCGCTCGCCATGCTCCATCATGACGTCGAAGCCGTAATTGGCGGCCTCGTTCTTGAACGCCGAGGTCACCGCATTCCATGCGACGCGTCCCTCGGTGAGGTAGTCGAGTGAGCTGAACAGCCGCGCGAGATGGAATGGGTGATGGTAGGTGGTCGACATGGTCAGGCCGAAGCCCACGCCAGGTGCCGCACGCGCCATCAGCGGCACCAGTGGCATCATGTCGTGCTTGGGCCAGCGCTGCCCTAGCCGGACCGCGGCGTGGTGGTTACCGCCGACATTCTCGGGCGTGTTCGCGGAATCACCGAAAAAAAGCAGGTCCATACAAGCCGCGGAGGCGAGTCGAGCGATGTCCTCATACATCTCGGGCCCATAGTAGCGGTAGCCCTCCCAGCACTCGGGCGCACCCCATAGATAGTCCGTGTGGATATGCGATAGATCCGCTGCGAGGTGCATGGTGTCTGACGTGGACATGGATCCTCCGGCTAACACGGGACGTGATGCAAAAGGCGTTCCACGATGTAAGCGGCGATCTCATGAGGACGATTGTCCTCTTGCACAGTCCGGCGAAGAGCCCCCGCTTCTCGGAACGGTGTCGGGGAGCTGTGATGGGTTTCGCATCATACGAAGGAATTCTTCCGCTGCCGGCGACAGCGTTCTCGACGACGCTGTCAGCACGTCGATCGTGGACGAGTTCATCAGGCGCTCCCTGACCCGAACGGCAACGATTGCACCCGTCCGCAGCATCTCGCCGGCGGATAAGTGGGAGAGGAACGTGATCCCCTGGGTTTGACGCACGAAGTGGACCAGGAGCTGTGTGGAGTTACTCTCCAAGGCCGGCAACGCGTAGATGCCGGCGCCCTTTGCGGCTTGATCGAACAGCAGGCGGCTACCCGTGTTGACCTTGGGCAAGGCGAGTGGAAATGCGAACGCCTCGGCAAGACCGATCTTGGTTTGGCGCGCCAACGGATGCATCGGCGACATCAATGCCACGAGCGGCGCACGCTGGCGATGAACCACGGTCACGTCTTGGCCGATCTGGGGATGGAAGGCCACGCCAAGGTCGACCTGCAAGTCGCGCACGGCATCGATCACCCTGTCAGTCGACCCGACGTTGATGTCCAACCTTACGCCGGGGTAACGCTCGGCGAATTGGCAGATCAGCGGCGGCAAAAACTCCGGCACCAGTGACTCGATCGTAAGAATCCGGACGACGCCTCGCCGCAATCCACGCAGGCCGTCGAGTTCCGCCCGAAGCTGGTCGCCCTGAACGACGCTCTCGCGTGCGTAGCGCAGGAAGATCTCCCCTGCCTGCGTCAGGGTAACACCACGGGCATGGCGCTCGAGCAATGTCATGCCGAGATCCTCCTCCAGGCGCAGGACCTGCCGGCTGAGCGCGGACTGCGCGATATGAAGGGTGTCCGCCGCTTCTCGGAACGAGCCGCTCTGAGCTATTGCAGTGAAGTACCGGAGTGCTGGGTGCTGCATGAGCTATCACTTCATCCCCGTTCGGAAGCGAGCGATGCCGAAACGGCATCACGGCAGGCGATTAATTCTTCTTGTGCGATGCGGCATAGCCTGTCGGAATTCAAACCGTCGGTAAAGCAGGCACGCTCGCAAGGCTGGCGCGTCCCCGCTGCAAAGGAGCCGCGCTGCGAAGGACCACGATTGAGGCAAGGAACTGCGCAGACCGTCCGCGCACCAATGTCTGCCTCGATGCTAGCAGGGTCGAGGCGATGTTCTGCAGCACGGATTTTACACTGGACGGCCTACGGGCGAAAGCTCGATGGCGGAATGCAATTACCTTGGGACATCGTCCTCAAGAGCCTGCCACATACCAAGGGATATGATGATGGACGACGCACGCTTCCCGCTATCCCGCCGGACTCTGTTGGGCGGTGCCACCGGCACGGCGGTAGCGTTGGCCATGCCGAATATCGCCTGCGCTGCACCGACCGAGCTTGTGCTCGGCACGAATGGCGGCGAGGAGTACAAGGTCGTCTACGAGTCCGTGTACGCGCCGTTCGAGAAGAAGTACAACGCCAAGATCGTGCCTGTTTTTGCCGACGGAGCCACATTGCTGAACCGGGTTATCGCCGAGCGCGCTAGTCCGACGATGGATGCGACGGTGACTTACCAGGGCGGCTGGCTGATCGGCCAAGCGGAGGGCGTCTTCGACAAGGTGGATTATAGCGCGATCCCGAATATCGGCGACGTCTACCCATTCATGAAAGACGCGAACGGCTACGCGCCCTTCGCCAATTTCGGCGCTTGGGGCATCGTCTACAACAAGGATACGGTGACGAAGCCGCCCACCTCGTTCAAGGCGCTGTGGGACCCCGCCTACAAAGGCCAGATCATGATCGGCGGAATTTATCACTGGCAGATCCACCTCACTGCCCTCGCCTACGCCTGGACCGGGGATCAGACAAAGATCGACGTCGCGTTCGACAAGGTGAAGCAATTGGCGCCGAGCTTGGCCGGCTTCTACGGGCTCACCTCCGACGCACAATCGAAGTTCCAGCAGGGCATCGCCGATGTCGCGACCTGGTACAGCTACACCGCCCAGCGCTTGCGCAACATGCAGATGCCGATGGCGTTCCAGACGCCCGAGGAGGGCGCGTTCCTCTATCCGGCGTCGTTTCAGGCCGTGAAGGGGACGAAGAAGCTCGATCTAGTGCAGAAATTGATTGGACAGTTCTTCGAGCCGCAATCCTGCGTGGCCCTGGCAAAGAGCAACGGTTGGATCCCGGCCAATCGCAACGTCGTGCTCCCGGCTGATCTGCAGGCGCAGATCCTGACAGTCGATGAGGTGACGAAGGCCCATAGTTGGGATTGGGCGCTCATCAATGCCCAGCAGAATGCCTGGCTCACGCGATGGAATGCCGAGGTGCGTCCCTTGATTCATGGCTGAGTTCGCCAGCGCCCTTGCCGCGGTTGCGCCACAGCGCCGCCGGAACCTCCTTGGCTGGGCGCTGCTCGGGTTGCCGCTACTGTACTTCGTGGTGCTGTTCGCCTGGCCGCTGCTCAGTCTCCTACGCATGGCCTTCGCAACCCCGATCCCGCAGCGCATCACCGGCGAGGGGTTCTCGCTGGCCAACTTCCGCGAGATCTTCACCAACCCGCTGTTCCTTCAAACTCTGGGGGTCACGCTTCGGATCGGTGTGCTCACAGCCCTGTTCACGCTGTTGCTCGGCTACCCGCTTGCCTTTTTCCTGGTCCGCACCCGGTCGCGATTTCGCGGCTTGCTGTTGTTTCTGACCTTGGCGCCGATCTTGATCAGTGTCGTAGTGCGCGCTTACGGCTGGATCGTGCTGCTGTCCAACCGTGGCCTGGTGAACTCGCTGCTGCTGAAACTCGGCCTGATCAGTCGGCCGATCCGCATGGTGTTCAACGAGACGGGCATCGTGATCGGCACGACCCATGTGCTGCTGCCCTTCATGATCCTGGCCATCATGGGCAGCCTGCAGACACTGGACGGCGCGCTGGAAGACGCCGCATCGAGCCTTGGGGCAAGGCCGAGCCGCGTGTTCCTAGACATCGTGCTGCCGCTCTCGTTGCCGGGTGTGGCGGCGGGCGTGTTGCTGGTGTTCATCCTCTCCGTCAGCAGCTTCGTGACGCCTGTTCTGCTCGGCGGCCAGATCGTGCTGACGGTACCGATCCTGGCCCTGCAGCAGTTTACCAGCGCCTTCAACTGGCCCTTCGGCTCTGCCCTGGTGGCGCTGCTGCTGGCGACCGTGCTCGCGATCACGCTGGCCTATGACCGGTTGTTGCAGGGCCGGCTGAACCGGGGTGCACGATGATCGGCCCAGCAGCTCGAGCGTGGCGCTGGGTGCTGCGGGTCGTGGTGACGCTGATCTACATCTTCATCGTGGCGCCGATCCTCGTCGTGCTGGTTGCGTCGGTCTCCACGACGCCGTTCCTCACCTTTCCGCCCGCTGGATTCACGCTGCGCTGGTTCGGACAGATCATCACGCTTGGTGAGTTCACCAATGCGTTTGTCTTCAGCGTGGAGGTCGCAGTGTTCGCGACCGTGATCTCGCTGCTGCTCGGCACCTGGATCGCGCTGGCTCTGACCCGGCGGCACTTCCCGGGGCGGGGCGTGCTGCAATCCTTCTTCCTCGCCCCGATCGTGCTCCCGGAGCTCGCGTTGGCAATCGGGCTGCTGCAATACTTCAGCCGGCTTGGCTTCATCCACGGCACACTGGCTGTTGTATTGGCCCATAGCGTCGTATGCATACCCTACGTGATCCGAACATTGGTTGCCGCGGCGACCCGCTTCGACCGTGCGCTCGAGGAGAGCGCGCTCAGCCTCGGCGCACCGCCGCTGCGCGTCTTGCGGGACATCACCTTGCCGCTGTTGCGCCCGGGGCTGATCAGCGGCGGCATCATGGCATTCATCATCTCGTTCGATAACGTGACGATCTCGCTGTTCCTGGCCGCCCCCGGCAACATCACCTTGCCGGCATTGCTGTACAATCAGGCCGCGGAGACCGGGCTGAACACGACCCTCGCCGCCGTCTGCGCGATGCTCGTGCTGTTCATGCTCGGCGTCATGTTCGTGGTGGAGCGAACCGTTGGTCTGGAGCGCTTCTTCGAAAGCGTTGCGGTGCGCCGGTGACAAGGGAGCAAGTACGATGAGCGGGATCGACGACAAGCAGCTGGAGGTGATCGGGCGCAACATCGATCGTCTGGTGACGGTGGAGGCACGCATCTCCGACTACTCCCGCGGCGTGATAGCCAAGCTGTACGATGCCGCTTGCGTCGCCCAGGGAGGCGGGCCGCTCTGCATGCACGCCGCCCGTCTTATCCTGGACACGGCAAAGCCCGGGCGGACCATTCTCTTTACCACGGGGGCCGGGGATCCACGCTACCTGCCGGCGGGCGAAACCGACGGTCCACCCGGGTTGGCCGTGTTGGCGCGCGCGATCCACCAGGCGACCGGTGCGGTGCCGATCCTGCTCACCGAGGCGCCGTTCATGGAGAATCTTGCCGCAACCGCCTTGGCCGCCGGGTTGGGCCGTCGCACGCCGGAGATGGCCATAGGCACACCCTACACCACCGCCGTGCTGCCGCTGTCCAGCGAAGCCGATGCCGAGGCAGAGGCGAGCGAATTGGTGTCGCGGTTGCAGCCCTGCATGATGATCTCGGTCGAGAAGATCGGGCCCAACGCCCACGGGATCGCGCACACCGCCTCCGGCAGGCCCACCGCCGGTGACCGCGCCCGTGCGGGGTGCCTGTTCGACCTGGCCGCGGAGCAAAAGATCCCCACGATCGGCGTGGGCGACAATGGCAACGAGATCGGCTACGGCCTGATCGCGGACGCCGTGAAGCAGCACAAACCCGGCGGCGGCGATCTTGCCACCCGGGTCGCGACCGACGCGCTGGTGACCGCCAATACGTCCAATTGGGGTGCGTACGGCATCGTCGCGGCGCTGGCGGCGATCACTGGCCGCACCGAGTTGCTGCACACGGCGGACGTCGAGTCGCGAATCCTGCACGCCAGCGTCGCCGCCAATGCCGTGGATGGCAGCACGGGGCGGCACATCCCCGCCGTCGACGGCATGCCGGAGGAGATGCAATGCGCCGTCGTGACGATGCTCGGCGTCATCGTCCGCAACGGTCTCGTCAGCGGCTACAAGCGGCCGTTCTGAGTTATGGTGCCGCGGTTGACCATTGAGCGTGTCACGAAACGTTTTGACCGGCTTCTTGCCGTGGAGGATGTCAGCCTCGCGGTCGAGGATGGGGAGTTCCTGGCGCTGCTCGGCCCGTCCGGATGCGGCAAGACGACGTTGCTGCGATTGATCGCCGGGTTCATGCTGCCGGATGGCGGCCGCATCCTCAGCCGCGACCATGACGTCTCGGGGCTGCCGCCCTACAAACGCAACTTCGGTGTCGTGTTCCAGAACTACGCGCTGTTCCCGCATATGACCGTGCTTGAGAACGTCGGCTACGGGCTCAAGGTGCGGGGGCGTCCACGTGCAACGATCGGGGCCGCAGCGCGGGCGGCGCTTGATCGCGTCGGTCTCAGCCACGTGGAGGAGCGCTTCCCCAACCAGCTTTCCGGCGGACAGCAGCAGCGGGTGGCACTGGCCCGCGCCATCGTCATCGAGCCCGAGTTGCTGCTGCTGGACGAACCGCTCTCCGCGCTAGACAAGAATCTGCGGGAGGAAATGCAGGTCGAGCTGCGCCTGCTGCAGCAGCGCATCGGCATCACTACGATCTTCGTCACCCACGACCAGGAGGAAGCGATGACGCTGTCCGACCGAATCGCGGTGATGCAGGCCGGTCGGATGCAGCAAGTCGGTACACCCCGCGAGGTGTACGACCGTCCGGACAACCTTTTCGTGGCTACATTCCTCGGCACCACCAACTTGCTGCCGGGTCGGGTATGCGCCGTCACCGATGGCGTGGCCCACATGCAGGTCGACGGCATCGCGGTCACCGCCCGGAGCGGCACGGCGACCGTGGGTGGCGACGCCAGGTTGGCGGTACGGCCGGAGAATTTGCGCTTGGCGGCGACCGGGCCCGGCTTGCCCGGCACGATCAAGGACGTGCTGTTCCAAGGCCACCGCCTGATCGTGCTTTTTGTAACGGCGAGCGGGCAGGAGATGCGTGCCTTCGCAACACCCGGCGGTTGGGATCTGCCTAAGGGCGCCACCGCTTTCGCGACCTGGCCAGAGGAACACGCCAGCGTCTTCATCGGCTGAGGAAAGGAACTGACCATGGATGCCACGACCTGCGACGCGATCGACCGCCTTGTCGCCACCGAGATGCGACCCGGCGGTGGCATTCCGCGCGGTGTGATCCAGCCGCTCTACGCCGCAGCCCGGGCGGTGCAGGGGCAGCCGCTGACGTTCCTCGCCGCCGATGGCCTGCGTCGCCATGTGAAGAAGGGCGATCGCGTCCTGGTCGTCACCGGCGCCGGAACGCCGCCCTGGCTGCCGAATGGGGAGACCGACGGTCCCATGGGCGCCGCCGCCATCGCGCGCGCGATCGAGATCGGGCTGGGCGCCAAGCCGGTCATGCTGGCGGAGGAACGCAACATGGGCCCGGTGATCGCAGCAACCCAGGCGGCCGGCCTGGCCGTGGTGGACCCGGCAATGTTCACCCAGCGCACGGGCTGCGCGATCGCCATCCCGATGCCGCTCGGCGCCGCAGCCGGGCAGGAGATGGCCGAGAGCCTGTTTCGCGAGCACAAGCCAAGTGCCATCGTGTTCGTCGAGAAGGCCGGGCCTAACGCCAACGGGTTATTCCACAGCCTGCTCGGTACCAGCCGCAGCCCGGACACCATGGCCAACGCCCATCTCCTGGCGGAGCGCGCCAAGACAGAGGGCGTGTTCACCATCGGCGTCGGCGATGGCGGCAACGAGATCGGCTGCGGTCTGATCCTCGAGGCGGTGCGTGATATCCAGCCGTTCGGACGCGTCTCCAAAACCCCGGAAGGCGGCGGTATCGCTACGGTCACGACCACCGACGTGCTGGTTTTTGCCGCGATCTCCAACTGGGGTGCCTATGGCATCGCAGCGGCGCTCGCCGGCTTGCTGGGCAACATGGACGTGCTGCACGACATCGATACCGAGCGCCGGATGCTGGAACGCTGCGTGGACGCTGGGGCAATGGATGGCGTCGAAGCCCGCCAAGTCCCGCTGGTCGACGGCACGTCACTCGGCGTGCAGCTCGGCCTCATCACCATGCTGCGCGAAATCGTGCAGCTGTCCCTCCGTACGATCGAACGCGGCTTCTGAACGGGACCTATCATGCACGACATCGCCGCCGATAACATCGATCGCCTCCTGACCGTCGAGATCCGCCGCCCCGGTGTCACCCGGGGGTTCAAGAGCGTGTTGTACGACGTCGCCCGCGCCGCCGCCGATGCCCCGCTGGTACTCGGCGCGGCGCAGATGCTGAACGGGGCACCGGCCCGCATTGGTATCGTCACCGGCGCAGCCGTGCCGGTGCATATGCCCGTGGGGGAGAACGATGGACCGTTCGGCGCCATCGTCCTGGCTCATGCCCTCGAACGCATCGGCCACAGCGTGACGATCTACACGGACCCCGAGATCATTGCCCCGATGCAGGCGCTGATCACTCGATCGGGACAAACCTCGCTCCTGAGCGCGCTGCGCCGCGACGACGCCGCGCAGTTGCAGGAAGCAGCCGCGGCGAGCGACATCCTCATCGCGATCGAGCGGCTGGGTAGCAACCCCAACGGCCACATGTACGGCATGACGGCCAACGCGCGGGACGGCTTCCGGGCCAACGTGGACGCCATGTTCAGCGCCCACGCCGCACTTGGCCGCCAATCCCTCGGCATCGGCGATGGTGGCAACGAGATCGGTTTCGGCAGCATCCGCGAGGAACTCGTCCGCCGTCTTCCCCACATCAACCAGGCCGATAAGACGGCCTGTGGTGGTGGTGTGTTCTCTGTCGCGCCCACCACTCGCCTGGTGGTCGGCAGCACGTCCAACCTCGCCTCCTATGGTGTTTGCGCCGGGCTCGCTTTGCTACGGGGCGACCTGTCGCTCTGCCACACGGACGCGGAGGAGTTCGCCTTGCATCACGTGGGCGTCGGGTTGGGCTTGGCGGATGGTGGCGGTGGCGGAATCATCGCCTCCACCGACGGTATCCCTGTCGAAGCCAATGCCGCGATCGTGCTGCTGATTCGGACCATCGTCGAACGAGCCTTGCTACCGCCACGCAGCCGCGCTTTTTGAGGGGACACGCCACGCAACTTTAAGCGAGAAGAACGATGGGCACAGCACGGCAGATCAAGCTTGGGCTCTCGATGCGTCAGCTCGGTTATCACGCTGGGGCGTGGCGGCATCCGGACGTACCAGCCGGGGGCGCTTCGGACATCGATTACTTCGTGCACGTAGCACAGACCGCGGAGCGTGGGCTGCTCGACATGCTCTTCCTCGCCGATGGTGTGGCGCTGCGGCAACGAGATGAGCCGGCTGGCTCGCTGTGCCGGGCTAACCAGAACGTCGAGCTGGAGCCGCTAACTCTGCTCTCCGCGCTCGCGATGGTGACGCGTCGCATCGGTCTGGTCGCGACTGCCTCCACCACGTACAACGAGCCTTACCACATTGCTCGCAAGTTTGGCTCGCTCGACCACATCAGCCGGGGACGGGCGGGGTGGAACATCGTCACGTCGTGGTCGCAGGCCGAGGCGCGTAATTTCAACCGCGAGCAGCATCTGGACTACGAGGTGCGCTACGACCGGGCGGCCGAGTTCGTCGAAGTGGTCAAGGGGCTTTGGGACTCGTGGGACGACGACGCCTTCGTGCACGACAAGGTTTCGGGCCTGTTCTACGACCCGGCGAGGATGCACGTGCTGGATCACCGCGGTACCCATTTCGCCGTTCGCGGACCATTGACCGTTGCCCGCACACCGCAGGGCTATCCCGTCATGGTGCAGGCCGGCGCCTCCGAGCAGGGCCAGGAGATCGCCGCCGCCAGCGCTGACGTCGTGTTCACGGCACAGACCGATCTGGCCGACGCGCGAACCTACTACGCCGCCGTGAAAGCAAGGCTTGCCCGTCACGGCCGATCGGCGGATGACCTGCTGATCCTACCGGGCCTGCTGCCAATCGTTGGTAAGACCGAGGCGGAGGCGCAAGCTAAACATCAGCAGCTGCAGGACCTGATCCACCCGCTCGTGGGCCTCGCCCATGTGTTCGGCCCGATGGGTGACCTGTCGGGTTACGATCTGGACGGTCCCGTCCCGGAGCCAGTGGATCCGGAAATGCGAAGCCGTGCCAAGGTAATGCTCGACCTGGCACGTCGGGAGAACCTGACCATCCGTCAGCTGTATCTAGCGGCGTCGTCTGGTCGCGGCCATCGCAGCGTGGTTGGCACGCCTGCCCAGATTGCCGACACGATGCAGACCTGGATGGAGGCGGGTGCCGCGGACGGCTTCAACATCATCCCCGCATCGCTACCGGGCGGCATCGAGGACTTCGTGGAGTTGGTGGTACCGGAATTGCAAAGCCGGGGCGTGTTCCGCACCGAATATGAAGGCAGCACCTTGCGGGAGAATCTCGGCCTCCGCCGTCCGCGTAGCCGGCACACTACCAAGCCCTCCGGGAGCACCGTGGCATGAGGCGCGTCCGTGCCATGGTGGCGGTTGTGCTGCTGGCGGCGGCGCCCGTCCATGCCGCGGAAACGACGCTCAACGTTGCCGCCTCTGCGGATCTGACCGCGCTCGATCCGATGGGCCCGGCGGCGACTGGTACCTACATCCATGGCCTGCTCGTCTACGACACGCTGTTCGCCCAGGACGAGACGCTGCACGTCAAGCCGCAGATGATTGGTGACGAGACAGTCTCTGCCGACCACCTGCAATATAGGTTGACCCTTCGGCCCGGCCTGCTGTTCCAGGACGGTAGCCCAGTCACGACCAAGGACGTGATTGCGTCGCTCCGGCGCTGGATGAAGCTCGACATTGTCGGGCGGACCATGGCGATTGACGCCAAATCAATGGACGCCGTCGACGACAGCACGTTCACCATCACGATGGGCCGGCCGTTCCCGGTCGAGCAGGCGCTCGCCAACAATGGCAGCGGCCTCCCAGTGATCTTTCGTGCCAAGGACGCCGAAGCGGGGGCGTTTACCAAGGATACGCCCATCATCGGTTCCGGACCTTTCCGCTTCAACGCCGCCGAGTGGCGTCCCGGCGACCGGATCGTGTACGACAAGTTCACGGGCTATAAGCCGCGCGACGAGCCCGCGAACGGCTTCGCTGGTGGCAAGGTCGCGCAGGTCGACCACGTCGTGTTCCACGTCATTCCTGATGCGGCGACGAAATCGGCGGCGTTGCAGGCGGGTGAGGTCGACTTCATCGATGCCGTGCCGTTCGACGTGGCCGATGCCTTGGTTGGCCGCAAGGGCATTACCGTTGCCCCGCTCTCGCGCATCACCAACCCGTTCTTCATGCGGCCGAACACCCTGTATCCGCCGTTCGACAACGAGAAAGCACGTCAGGCACTGGCCCTCGCGGTGAACCGGGCGGACTACATGGCCGTGGCCTTCACCCGGCCGGAATGGGGTATACCGTGCCTGTCGTTCTTTGTATGCGGCAGTCCGAACGCGACGACCGCCGGATCGGAGGCCTATGCGCAGCCGAACCTCGCCCGAGCTCGCGAACTGCTGAAGGAAAGTGGCTACAAGGGCGAGAAGGTCGTCCTGCTCAGCTCCCACGAGACGCTGTTCGTCGGCCAAGCTGCGGATTATGCCGCGGAGAACCTCAAGCAAATCGGCCTGAACATCGACGAGGTGGAATCCGACTGGGGCACGTTCATGGCCCGCCGCAACAGCAAGAAGCCGCCGGAGCAGGGGGGATGGAACATTTTCCTCACCAGCGTATCGGGCTCCGGCCTGGCTGACCCGTTGAGCGACTCGATCGCGGACACGACATGTGGCGGGGGAAACTTCGCCGGCTGGCCGTGCGACCAGCAGGCGGCCGATCTGCGCGACTCCTTCATCCATGAAGGCGACGAAGGCAAGCGCCGGGACCTGCTCGACCAACTCAGTCGCCGCCTCTGGCAGGTGATTCCGACCGTGCTGCTCGGCCAACGCGTCCAGCTGTATGCCTGGCGCGACAACGTTACGATCAATATCCATCCGCCTTCTCTGGTGACCGCCTTCTGGGGTATCGAGAAGAAGTAAACCGCAGTTCGAACGTGGCCCTAGCGTCGAGGAGACGAGCCGATGAAACATCTTCTGGCCGAGATGACCTATCCGGAGTTTCGCGAGCGGATGAAGGAGGATCCTGTCATCCTGCTGACGCTCGGCAGCGTCGAGATCCAGGGGCCGTGCAACCCGATGGGGGACTTCATGCTGGCCAGCGCATTGGCCGCCCGGGTCGCCGAGCGCACCGGCGCCATCGCGGCGCCCACCATGCCATTCGGTTATGCCGACTACTTCCGCGACACACCCGGCGGCATGCAGCTTTCCGCCGCAACGTTTCGCGGTATCCTGCGCGACATGGTTGGCGCGTTCCTCGACCACGGCCTCGAGCGCCTGCTCGTACTGAACGGCCACACCGGCAACCACGCGCTGGTCGACCAGACCCTGCGCGAGATCCGGCGTGAGCGCGGCGTCGTGATACCCTGGCTGGACATCTGGCCGCTGGTGCCGAACCGGCTACGCCAGCAGGCGCATGGCGAGAACGCGGCCAATGCCTCCGGCCACGGTTCTGACCCGATCGGCTCAGTGTACGAATACATGTATCCGGAGCTGACCCGGCGCGACCTCGCAGGTACGCCGGAACCGTCGAAGACGCTCATCGGCCTTCCTACCGCGGGCCTTGGCAGCGTCACCATGGGAGACGTTTCGGTTTTCGTGCCCATTAACATGGTCGACCATTGCGATCTAGTTGTGGGTGGAGATCCGGCATTGGCAAACGCCGAAGCTGGCAAGCTGTTCGCCGATTATATCGTCGACACTGCCTGCGCTCTGGTGGAACACCTGAAGACAGCTCCGATGCGGCCGGCGTGATCTGACGGAGATCTTCAGCCAGCGTCCGGCGGGTAACAGTTTGCGATGTTATACCTTGCCGGGCCAGGTGACCAAAGCCGGATCGACGCCGCGCAGCAGCGTAGGGTCGATCACTTGTTCTGGCGAGATGGGAGCGGTGATGCGCTTGATGCCGACCGCCCAGTCGCTTTGAAAGCGGATGCTGCGGGCCAAGG
>CAXTWC010000042.1:0-31607 GCA_964247805.1 uncultured Acetobacteraceae bacterium
GCCCTTCGGTCTGCTGAAGGGCGAAGCGGAACACCGACCTAGCGTCAAAGCAGTCGCAATGGCCAGGGCCGAATAGCGCGACTGGCCGTCTCGGGTGGTTCGGGGCTCAGCCTTCCAAGCCGCAATCGTCGCGTCGGTGAACCAAACCGTAAGGCTGCATCGTAGGCCGCAGAGTTCGTCGTGCGGTGCCGCTGTTTCGGAATGTGATGGCGACGCTCGGCATTGGGCGACCATACTTGCTTAGGAGTACTATCGAGAACATAGTCGTTCGTGCGACCGAAGTAGGACCCGCCAGAAAGGTCCACCGCAGCGAGGAACACGACCATGCCCGACCATTCCACCGATAATCTTGCTGTACCCACGGCCGTCGCGGCTACCCGCACCGAATTCTACGAGCGGATGAAGGACCAATCGCTCGCCCCGCTATGGGAGGTGATGAAGGGCCTCGTTCCGCCCGCTCCCCGGCCTAGCCCGGAGGCGCATCTTTGGCAATATGATGCGGTCCGCCCGTTCCTGATGGAGGCCGGGCGCCTGCTCACCGCCGAGGAGGCCGAGCGCCGCGTACTGGTGCTGGAGAACCCGGCGCTGCCCGGCAAGTCCCGCGCCACCGCCACCCTGTATGCCGGCATCCAGCTCGTCATGCCGGGCGAGGTGGCGCCCGCCCACCGCCATACCGCGTCGGCCCTGCGTTTCGTGCTGGAAAGCAGCGGTGGCTTTACAGCCGTGAGCGGCGAGCGCACCACCATGCGGACCGGCGATTTCGTCATCACGCCGTCCTGGGCCTGGCACGACCACGGTAACGAATCCAGCGATCCCATCATGTGGATGGATATACTGGACCTCCCCGTCGTGAACTTCTTCGAGGGCGGCTTCTCCGAACACCATAACGACATGACGCAATCCATCGGCCGCCCGGAAGGGGACGCGCTGGCCCGCTACGGCGCCGGGCTGCTGCCGATCGAGGGGGATGGGCCCTTCGGCAAGACCTCGCCGATCTTCAACTACCCGTACGACCGCACCCGCGCCGCCCTCGTGGCTGTGGCCGGGGCGGGCCTGGACCCGCACTGGGCCGCCACCCTCCGTTACAGCAACCCGGCCGACGGTGGCTGGGCGATGCCCACCATCGCGTCCTGGATGACGCATCTGCCCGCCGGGTTCAGCACGGCGCCGCTGCGCTCCACGGACGGCATTATTGTGGCCGTTGCCGAGGGCCACGGCACCGCGATCGTCGGCGGCAAGCGTATGCGCTTTGGCCCGCGGGACGTGTTCGTGGTGCCGAACTGGACGGACCGGTCGTTCGAGGCCGACGACGACTGTTTCCTGTTCTGCTCATCGGACCGGGTGGCGCAGGAGAAGCTGGGGTTCTGGCGCGAGGAGCGCGCGGCGGCGTAACGTCATGTCCGGCGAGGCCAAAGGATCCCCGCTGGACGGTGTGCTCGGCTTCCAGTTGCGGCGCGCGCACATGCTGTTTGCCGAACACTGGGCGCTCGGGTTCCAGGACCAGCCGCTACGGGTGACGCCGATGCAAGGCGGTATGCTGCTCAGTATCCGGCAACGGCCCGGCATCACCCAGGCCGCGCTCGCCCGGTTAATGGACGTGGAAGGGCCGACCCTGCTGCAGGCGCTGGACAAGATCGAGCAGGCCGGCCTGGTGCAGCGCAGCCGCGTGCTGTCCGACCGCCGCGCGTTCGCGCTGCACCTCACCGCGTCGGGGCAAGGGGTGGTCGAGGCGGTCGAACGCTTCCTGCCCCACCGCGAAGGCGAACTGCTCACCGACCTCTCGGAGGCGGAACGGGCTGTGCTGCTCGACCTGCTGCAGCGAGTGGTGCGGCGGGGGCGGACGGTCACGGACGAGATGGCTTTCCAGGGCCGCACAACCCGCAAAGGCGCCGTGCCATGAAGCTGTGCTTCTTCGACGACAACCGGTTCGGCCTGGTCGAGGGCGACCGGGTACACGACGTTTCCACCGTGCTGGAGCGTCTGCCCGCGCTACGCCCGCCGCTGCCGCGCTTCGACACGGTGGTCGCAGCGCTGCCCGGCCTGATACCGCACATCCGCGAGGCCGCCACCGGCCCCGGGCAGCCGGTGTCCGCCACGCATTTCCTGCCGCCGGTCGCCAACCCCGGCAAGGTTGTCGCGGCCCCGGTCAACTACCTCGCCCACCATGCCGAGGCGATCGCAGACCCGGAAACCTTCTCCCGCGCCCACGTCAACCGTATCCAGGACAGCGGGCTGTTCCTCAAGGCCACCAGTTCGGTCGTCGGCACATCCTCCGGGGTTGCCCTGCGATTCCCGGACCGCCGCAACGACCACGAGATCGAGCTGGTCGCGGTCATCGGGAAAGCCGGCTCCGGCATCGCGGAGGCCGACGCGCTCGGCCACGTCGCCGGCTACACGCTGGGCCTGGACATGACCCTGCGCGGCGGGGAGGAGCGCAGCTTCCGCAAATCCATCGACAGCTACACCGTGATGGGGCCGTGGCTGGTCACCGCGGACGAATTCGGCGACCCCGGCGATATCGGCATTTCGCTCGCGGTGAACGGGGAGGAGCGGCAGAGCGCCCGGACCCGCAACCTGATCCTGTCGGTTCCCGCGCTGATCGCCTTCGCGTCCAAGTTCTACACCCTCCAACCCGGCGACTTGCTGATGACCGGCACCCCCGAGGGCGTCGGCCCGGTGCTGCCCGGCGACGTCCTGAGCGCGTTCGTCGAGCGGGTGGGCCTCGTTGAAATCTCTGTAAGGGCTGCCTGAGCATGTCGGACGCGCAACGCGTTGCAGTGCTGGTAATCGGCGGCGGGATCGGCGGGCTCGCCGCTGCCCGCGCGTTAGCCTTGAAGGGTCGCCGGGTCCACGTGATCGAGCAGGCCGCCGAGTTCGGCGAGATCGGCGCCGGGTTGCAACTCGCACCGAACGCGCTGCGCAGCCTGGACCGGCTCCAGGTGCTCGCGGAGGTGAGCCAGGATGCGGTGTTCCCCCGGCAGTTGCTGATGATGGACGCCCTCAGCGGCGAGCGGATCACCGCCGTGGCGCTCGGCGATGCTTTCCGCGACCGCTACGGCTACCCCTATGCCGTGATGCACCGCTCGGACCTGCACGCGCACTTGCTGCGGGCCTGCCGCGCCGATCCGCGGGTGAGCCTGGAAAACAACCGCTCCGTGGTGGCGATCGAGGACGGCGACGACTGCGCTCGCGCCCGCTGTGCCGATGGGGCCGTGTACGAGGCGGACCTGCTGCTGGGGGCGGACGGCCTGCATTCCCGGGTCCGCCGCGCGCTGGTGGGCGACGTGCCGCCGGTCTGCGAGGAATACGTGGCGTTCCGCGGCGCCGTCCCCATCCACCTCGTGACGGAGGCGGCGGGGCCGGACAGCATGGTGGGTTGGGTTGGGCCGGAGATGCATCTGATCCAGTATCCGGTGCGCCGCGGCAAACTGTTCAATCAGGTCGCGGTGTTCCGCTCGCCGTCCTATACGCCGGACAGCGATGACTGGGGCACGTCCGCCGAACTGGATGCGAAGTTCGCCCCGATGCATCCGCTGGTCCGCGGCGCCCTGCAAACGATCGGGCGGGACCGGCGCTGGACGATGTACGACCGTCCGCCGATCGACCAGTGGGTGCGCGGGCGGATCGCGCTGCTGGGGGACGCGGCGCACCCGATGCTGCAGTATGTCGCCCAGGGCGCATGCCAGGCGCTGGAGGACGCGGTCTGCCTCGCCGAGATGCTGGACCGCTACAACGATCTAGACACGGGGTTGCAAGCCTACCAGACGGCCCGGCGGGCCCACACGGCCCGGGTGCAGCTCACCGCCCGCTTCTTCGGGGACGTGGCGCACGCCCAGGGCACTGCGGCGCTGTTCCGCAATGCGGCGTTCCGGCAACGGGCGGAGGACGATTACCGGTATTTCGACTGGCTCTACGGGCACGACCCACTGGAGGCCGATCCGGCGGCGGATAGCCGCGCCGCCACGTGGATGCTCGGGCGCAACACGGCGGGCCCGGACGCCACGCGTTACCCGGTCTAACTCCACGGCCCGAGAACGCAGGCCAACACCGTGGCGGCTGTCCGCCATGGCCACGCCGATCCGCCCGCTTAGCCAGGGCGGCGGGATGTTCGTGGATTGCCTGCCGACCTACATTGGCACAATCGACCTGATCCGCCGCCCCGACCATGGTGCGGGGTGGCCGACGCGCTTGGACCGCACAGGGCGGTTCTGCTGCGTCACCACGGCGTGGCCATGACGGGGCGGACGCTGGAGGAAGCCGTGGTTTGCCTGTTCATGTTGGAAACGGCGGCCGAGATCCAGCTCAAGGCGATGGCCGCCGGTGCGCTCGCGCCGGAATTCCCGCTCGAGGACGTCCAGGCGTTGAAGGCCAAGCTGGGATCGCCGGAGCAGTTTGCCGTCGACTTCGACTATCTCGTGAGGACGCTCACCCGGCGCTGAACCGTACGGGTGCGGCATGCTGCAACAAAAATCAAAAGGGGGATGACCGTGCCGAAATGGATTTACTCTGCCGCAGTCGCTTTAGTGGTGGGAGCTTGGATAACCCAAGCCTGGGCGCAGTTGCCGGCCACCATCCGGATCGGCGTGCTGAACGACATGTCCGGCCCCTACGCTGACGTGTCCGGCAGGGGTTCGGTGATCGCGGCACAGATGGCGGCGGAGGATTTCGCCGCCGAGGCCGGGCCCGGTGCGCCCAAGGTGGAAATCCTGGCCGGTGACCACCAGAACAAGGCCGACATCGGCGCCAACCTGGCCCGTAGCTGGGTGGACCGGGACAACGTGCTGGCCGTGGTCGATGTGCCGAACTCCGCCGTGGCGCTGGCGGTCAACCAGGTCATGCGCGAGAAGGACCGTGCGTTCCTGGCCTCCAGCACCGCCACCTCGGACCTCACCGGCGTGCAGTGCGCGCCCACCACGGTGCAATGGACCTTTGACACCTGGGCGCTGGCTAATGGCACGGCGCGCGCCGTGTCGCGCCAGGGCGGGCGCAGTTGGTTCTTCATTGGCAGCGACTACGCGCTCGGCGCGGCCCTGGTGCGGGACGCGAGTGCGGTGATCAAGACGGAGCGCGGCACCGTGGTCGGCGACGTGCGGGCGCCGCTGGGGGTCACGGACCTATCGTCCTACCTGTTGCAGGCGCAGGCCTCGGGTGCGGATGTGATTGCCACGGCCAGCGGCGGGGATGACGTGGTGAACACCCTGAAGCAGGCCCGGGAATTCGGGATCGGCCGCGACGGCAAGCAGCGCCTGGCCGGGCTGCTGGTGTTCCTGACGGACGTGAAGGGGATGGGGCTGGAAACCGCGCAGGGCTTGCTGTTGACCGAGGCGTTTTACTGGGACCTGAACGACCGCACCCGCGCCTGGAGCCAGCGGTTCGCCGCCCGCAGCGGCGGCCGGATGCCGACGATGAACCATGCCGGCGTCTACTCGGAAACGCTGGTGTTCCTACGCGCGGCCATCGCAGTCGGCAGCACGTCCGGCAAGGCTATCGTGGCCAAGATGGAGGCGGCCCCGATCGACGACCCGCTGTTCGGCCCCACCACGATCCGCGCGGACGGCCGCGCCGTGCATGCGATGTATCTGTTCCGGGTGAAGACGCCGGCTGCTTCCAAGGGTCCGTACGACCTTTATGATGTGGTGGCCACGATACCGGCCGCGGAGGCATTCCGGCCGATGGCGGATGGCAAGTGCCCGCTGGTCGCTCGTCCGTAAGAGCAGTCATTGCTTGGACCAAGCTCGATCAGACCGCCCCTATGATGCTGACCGTGGCCAGGGTCCAAGCGACATCGGCCACGCTCCACGCCAGGCAGCGGAAGGCGCCATTTGAGGAGGACTTTGCGCCGTCGTAACGATACGGGCGACCTGGTCCGGGGTGTGGACCAAGGGCGCATCGTCGCAGTAGACCGCCAGGTTGATGGTATTGAAGCTGGTCACCGCGGCCGCCGAACTCGGGCCAGCAACTCGCGAGCGACGGCCTCAGCACGTGTGCGCCGACAGCTTGGCAGCCGCGCCGTCCCATCCGTAGCAGCGCGGCGGATCCTGCAGGTCGGACGACGAGTGCGCCATCAGGATCAAATCCGCACCGTTATGGGAGAGGTCGATCCACGAACCCTCCACGCTGCCCCGCATGGCCGGCAAGCCGTCCGGCCGCACGGCATACAACTCCATACGCATATAGGCCGCGCCGTACTGGCACTGCAGCAGCAAAACAGGGTGGCTGTGCAAAAACCCAGGGGATTGCCAGCCTCCCAGCAGATCAAAAGGAGCGCGTGCACGCTTTCTGGCTCAGCGTTCAGGTCTACTTAGCCTATGTGCTATATGTCCTGTTCACGCTCCATGGGCTCGGCGCGCTCAAGCACCAGTTCTTCGACGGCGAGGCTGAGGTCAGCCGGATCTTACCGTTGAAGCAGCCGCGGCCTGAGCCGGCTCCGGTTGCCCGGCGCAGCTCCGCATGATTAGGGCGAGCCTTGCGGCGCCCGCAGAGCTCGCGGCATCCAGAGGGCTAATTATAACCCAACCAGGCCGTTCCTCGGGAGCGGCTGGCCACCTAAGGTCGCAATCGAAATGTCAACTCTACTAGCCGCCGCCATCCTTTTCGTCGCGATCCATGTCGGTGTCTCCGGTACGAAGGCCCGCGACCGCCTGACGCGCGTGATTGGGGAGCCCGCCTATATGATCGGCTTCTCGGTCGCGTCGATCGCCTCGATCATCTGGCTGATCAACGCCTACAAAGCCGCCGGTTACGTACTGATCATACCGCCAATGAACTGGTGGAAGGCCCTGACCGACGTGCTGATGCTGCCGGCCTTTCTGCTCGTCGTCGTTGGCCTGGCCACGCCCAACCCGACCGCGGTCGCGCAGCAGAAGCTGGTTGGACAGGCCCCGCGCGGGATCGTCCGCATCACCCGCCACCCGTTCCTGATGGGCGTTGCGCTCTGGGCGTTCCTCCACCTTGTGGCCAATGGGGACTTCGCCTCGATCCTGTTCTTCGGCAGCCTCTTCGTAACCTGCGTCGCGGGCGCCCCCTCGATCGACGCCAAGCGCCGCCGCGCTCTCGGTGGCCCCGCCTGGGACAATTTCGCCAGCAAGACCTCGATCCTGCCCTTCGCCGCCATCGCCGCCGGCCGCAACCAACTGGCGCTTGCCGAGTTTGGCTGGTGGCGCCCGTTGGTCGGCCTGCTTGCCTACGTCCTATTCATTGGCGGGCATGTCCACATTATCGGCGTGTCGCCCTTTCCCACATGGTAGCGAGGCGCCCGTGCCGCCCCGGCTCCGCTACGACTGATACTGGGGCGGCACCGGTAGGTTGTTCGCTGGGTTGGTGTCGTGTTTGGACATCCGCATAACCAGGCCGCCGCCGAGAAGGGGCTGTAGGTCGGCTTCGAGCGCGTCTGCGGCAGCCTTCGAATAGACCTCATTGCCAGAGACACTTACCGCAAAACTGGCGATGTGCTTCGTGCGCTTGGCGGAGTCTTCGAGGGTCGCCTTCGTCCATTTATAGAGCGGGAAATTCTCCGGGCCTTCCTCCTCGGCTCGCGAGACGTAGTTCGCGAAGGCGTCGAACTGGCTCACCAGGGTCGCGTCATGTGTATCCAGGATATCCGTCAAAGGCCGGAGCGCCGGGTTGATGCGGTCGCTGCGCACGACCTCTGCCACATCGTCCGTCAAATAGACCCGAAGCTGATACTGACATTGTTCGTCCATCGGCATCTCCATTGGTTGGCACACTGCCACAGGCTAGCTTGACCGGCGGTTCTGCGGATATATGGGGCCATCCTTCTGGACACGAAGGAGCGGCTAGCACGGCCGGGCAAGCATTTGGCGGCCTATTGCTCAAAACGTCGGGCTAGGGCGGTCGAGCACGCGGCCAAGCAGGCTGGGGGTGAGATCCACCAACAGGATAGCCGTGCGGCCGCGCTCGTCGAGGAACGGGTTCAACTCCACGAGGTCGAGGCTGCCCACTGGCCCGCTGTCATACAACATCTCCATGACCAGATGAGCCTCGCGGAAGGTTGCGCCGCCGGGCACGGTGGTGCCGACGCCCGGGGCAATCCCAGGATCGAGGATATCCGGTTGTGTTAGCTGTCGCGCCTAGATGGTCAAGTAGGTTTATCGCCGCAGGCTGCCGATCCCTCCTCCAGCTTCTCCGAGACGCATCACGCAGCCAAGGCGAAGCCTGATCGACGGTCTCTCCACCGGAGAGGGGGCCACCAATCGGCAAGACGATCATCGCTGGGCACGGCGGAGGATCGTCGTCATCGTCGTCATCGGCCCTGTCGGCGGGCCCAACGAGGAACGACTTGATGGTTCATTCGCCTCGTCGCTACGGGCCTCGTCACTGGGGCTTGCTGGTCATGGTCGGGGTGAGCTTGCAGACGGGGCACGGCTTGGCACATCCCACCCCGCCGGCCACGACCGGTGCTGCAGTGTCCGGACGGCAATCGCCCGGCCCAAGCGGCGCCTGCCCAACACGGTGTCGGATGCCGTCGTCAGCATCGAGGTGTACGGGCGACCTGCGTAGCACGGCGTCGGCACTGGGGCGGCAGTCCCAGGCCTTGCTCACCTTCCTGCGCGGCCAGCCGACCGAGCGGCTGCACACCGATGGCATGAGCTTCGACCCGGAGACCCAGGAAGTGCGCAACCAGCCCGACCGCATCAAGGATTGTGCCGGGCACCTCAGCGTGTCGTTCCTTACCACGCCGGACCAACTGCCGATGCTGCTGGCCGGCTGCCTGGACAACGGAGCGACGGGATTGGACCAGTTCGGGTCGTCCCCGCGCGAACAGGAGATCGAGGCGGCCCGGCAGGAGATGGTGGCGGAAGCCGGGCAGGGGGCATTGGCCCAGGCCCGCGCTATTGCCGCCACCGTGGGCCAGCCGATCGCCGGGGTGGAGTTCGTGGAGGTCGACCCGCCGCCCGGCGGCAGCGCCATGCCGGTGATGTCGCCTTGCATGACCGAGCGCGCAGCCAAGATGGCGCCGCCGGTGGCGCCGACCGCCAACGAAGCCGGCGACTCCAGCTTTTCGGTTGGCGTCGTGATGACGCTACGTCTGGCATCGCCGGACTAAGCCGCGGGCACGTCGTTGGGAGGCCGTGTTGTTGAGGCGTTGGCTACACACGTTGGCGATTGGCGCCATGCTGGCGCTGGCCGCGATTCCGTTCGTCGGCCTGGCACCCGAGCCCCCGTTTTTTGGCCGCGGCGCGGCAACGATCATGGCCGCCGTCGCCATCCTGGCCACCATGGGCACGAGTTGGCGGGCAGGGACCGTGCGGCGGGCCAGGATCATGCGCCGCGCCATCGCGGTGCTGGCCGTCACCGTGGCCTCGCTCGTGCTCCGCAGCCTGGTAGCGAGCTATGTCCTCATCCCAACGATGGACCTGCTACCCCAGTTGTTCGGTCTGCAGGGCGAGGACGTGGACGACGCGTTCCTGTTCGAAGGCTGGTTGGAGGTTTGGCTGGCCTGCGCGTCGGTGCTGCTGGCGGTGGCCGGGCTGTGCCGGGCCATACGGCGGCCGGCAGCGGCAAGCCCAGCCATTCCCGGGCCGTGGGATACGCCGGTTCCGCCGCCTTCGCCGGGGCAACGATGGAATGCCGCGACGGTTCTGCTGTTCCTGATCGGCCTTGGCACCCTGGGCGCTGCGGTGGTGGAGGGGCACCGGACGGCGGCGTTCCTGTCCAACTCGGTCCATGTCACCGGCACCATCGTGGACCCGCAGCCGCATCCGCTGATCCGGTTCAGCGCCGCCGACGGGGCGGTGTTCCAGTTCCAGCAGAATGGCTCCGTGTCTCGCTCCCTGGGGGCCGAGGTGCCGGTCGCCTACCAGACCCAGGACCCGGCCGGCATGGCCCGGACTGACCGTCTTGCTGCGCGGCGCCTTCATCACGCCTTCAACCAGGTCGGGAGAAATTTCGACGGCGCCTTACCGCCTTTGCGAACGTCCAGACCAGCGCCGCGGCCAGTATGGCACTCGCGCTCACCATCAACGCGTCCTTGACGTAGAACTGCGGCGGCGCGTCTGAGGTCGCCGTGTCCAGCACGATGTTGGCCAATGGCGACAGGACGCCAGCGATCAACACGGCCACAATCAGCCGACGGAAGATCAGCCCGGCCAGCAACCCAAAGATAAGCGACGGCGGGAAGGTCAGAGCGTCGCGAGCTTCTTGATACCAGTGGACCATTGGGGTCATCGGGAGAACGTGGAGCAAGTCGGATGGAAGCTCAATGCGCTGTCTGGAGTGCTTGGCAGCTGAAGCTGGAAGTCCTGCACCCGGCCTCAGCTACTTGCCGAAACGACCGGGTCAGCGCGATGGTGCGGCAAGGAGGAACGTCGTGCGATGAGACTGGATGAGACGGAGCGCCCGTTGCGGATCGGCGAAGGGCGGATCAGTGGCTACCTATCGATCGCGCTGGGCACGCTCAGCCTCTTGGCGGTGCTGTGCTTCATGTTCCCCGACACCCTCACCACCCCGTCGCTGCGGGCCGGCTACGATTTGAGCCTGATGCGCAAGCTGCTCGCGGCGGGTATGGTGTTCTCCGCCGGGTTCGGCCTGCTGACCTTCCTGCTCAACCGCCAGAAGCGCCTGGGGGCGTTGGGCATCGTGCTCACCCTGATTGCAGCTTACCTGGGTGGCAGCTCGGTCCAGGTGGGCCCACGCTACGACACCGTAGGCTATATCGGGCTGGACTGGTTCATTCTGGACCTGCTGGCCTCGGCGGTAACCTTCATCGCGCTGGAAAAGATCGTGCCGCATCGGCGCGCGCAGCCCATCCTGCGCCCAGATTTCTGGCATGACAGCCGGTATTTCATCTTCAATCACCTGGTGATCGGCATCTTCCTGTTCATCAGCGTGCGGGCCGTGCCGGACCTGTTCTCGTGGACGATCAATGCCGGCCTGCAGCAATGGTTCAGGTCGCTACCCGGCGTCGTGCAGTTCGTGGCGGTGCTGGTCACCGCGGACCTGATGGAATACGCGACCCATCGGGCGATGCACGAGGTTCCCATGCTCTGGCGGTTCCATGCCGTGCACCACAGCGTGGAGCAAATGGACTGGATGGCTGGTTCGCGTTTGCATTTCCTGGAGCCGGTGGTGACCCGTACGGCGGTCATGTTGCCGGCCTTCGTGCTCGGCGCCAGCGACACGCCGCTGCTTTGCTACATCGTTTGGGCGGGGTTTCAGGCCGGGCTGGTGCACTCCAACTTCGGACTGAATTTCGGGCCGCTGAAACACCTGATCGCAACGCCGCTGTTCCACCACTGGCATCACGGGAGCGACCGGGAGGCGATCGACATCAACTACGCGGCCCACCTCCCAGTGCTCGACCGCGTCTTCGGCACGTATCACATGCCGACAGATCGCTGGCCGGAGCACTATGGCGTCGTCGGCGATCCGTTGCCGAAGGGGATCTGGCGCCAGTTCTTGTATCCTTTTCAACGCAAGGATCCGGCCCCCCCGCCGGCCTAACCTACACGCCCACAGGCCCGCCATGCGCCGTTGCAGGTGCCCGCTGGGGTGCGATGATGTCCACGATCTTGGCAGCCATCGGGCGCGAATGGGGCAGGGCGCGAGGCGCAGATAAGCTCAGCAAACTGGCCATATCTGGCGCAAGTAGCGGGATCTGAGAGGACGCTGCCATGGGGTATGCCCCGTGTTGACGGGCTTGCGTTCTCAACGCAATCGAAAAGCTAAGCCGCCACATCCGCCCTGCGTCGCTCGCCGACATGCCGTCATGTCACCGGCCGGCGTGCCTGGACAGAGGCGATCACTGGGTCCGGGCGGACCAGACAGGTCCTGTGTGACCGAGCGCCGCCTCGCCGCGATCGTCGCCGCCGACGTGGCCGGCTATTCGCGGTTGATGCACGAGGACGAGGAGGGCACGTATGCCCGCCTCTCCCGCATCATGTCACGCGCCGCAAACCCTTCTATCGCGCTTCATGGCGGCAAGCTGGTCAAGGGCACGGGCGACGGGTTCCTGGCCGAGTTCTCGTCGACCGTCGGCGCCGGGCGTTGCGCGTTGCAGTTCCTGCGGCAGGCGGCCGAGATGATGGCGCCCGAGCCACCAAGCCACCAATTGGTGTTCCAAATGGGCATCCACCTTGGCGAGATCATCGCCGAGCCGTCCTCGCATTGGCCGAGCCGCTGGCGCACAAGGAGCCCGCAGAGTGATCGAACGGGCAAGCACCGTTCTGGCGCCCGTAACCTTCACGACCTACGCATTGACCCGGGGCAGCTGACTGCAGCCGCATGCCCATGAGCAACTGCTTGACGGCCTGCGCAAGGCCGGGTGGACGCCGGACCATTCCTGCCCTGTGCCCCAGCCGCCCTCACCGGTCTCAGGACGGTGCCCGTGACGTGCGGCTCTCGCCTACTCCCGGCCGACCGCAGGGCGATGTTCGCCATGGCTCCGCTTCCTCGAGGCCAACGGAGATCTGCCCAGGCCGACATGCCGGCTTAGCGCCCATCGCCGTCGATGCTGGCCAATCTTTCCTAACCTCGTTATTGCGCCGCACGCTTGTCCGTCACACGCTTCGCCGTATCGGCGATCCACATCAGTGCGACAGTCCCAACGACGAACACCGTAGACGCCGCGGCAATCACGGGGGACAAGTTGAACTCGATGTCCTCGAACATCTTGCGCGTGACCGTTTTATGTTCCACGCCCGAGAGGAAGAAGGACACCACTGTCTCGTCGAATGACGCGAGCGCCGCGAACACCGTGCCGGCCAGCAGGGCGGGGCGGATCAGCGGGATGGTGATCGACCAGAAGCACCGAAGACGGGACGCGCCGAGATTGAGGCCAGCCATCTCGAGTGACGGCGGCACGCGTTGCAGCGCAGCCATGACGACCAGAACCACGTAGGGAACCGCCAGCGCCGTATGCACCAGCACGAACCCTAACCGCGTGCCGGCCAGGCCCAACGGTGCGAACTGCAGGTAAACCGCGATGGCGACGATGATGTGCGGCACGATCAACGGCGCCAGCAGTAGCGCCTCCAGCACTTGCCGCCCCGGCAGCCGGCCACGCACCAGGGCCAGCGACGCCATCGTTCCAATTACGCAACTAGCCACCGTGGTGAGCGCCGCGATCTGCAGCGAGAACAGGGTCGCAGCAACCCAGTCCGGGTCGGTCAAGAACAGCTTGTACCATTTCAGCGAAAAGCCACGCGGCGGAAAGACGAGGTAGTCCGTCGGGCTGAACGACATCGGCAGGATGAGCAAGGTAGGCGCCATCAGGAACACGAGTATCGCCAGGCACAGCGCCCGAAACGCCCACTCCCACGCGCCGGCGCGCTTAGTCATGTGCCACGACCCGGTCCAGGCGCAGCAAGCGCTTGAACGTGACCGTCATGCCCAAAGACAATACGAGCAGCACGCAGGAGATCGCGCCGGCAAACGGCCAATTCAGCAGTGTCGTCGCCTGCTCGGCGATGAGTGTCGCGATCATCAGCGTCTGCGGCCCGCCGACCAGCGCCGGCGTGACGTAGAAACCCAGGGCCATGACGAAGACCAGCAGGCAGCCGGCGAACACGCCCGGTAGGCTGAGGGGAAGGATGACGGCGAAAAAGGTCCGCACTGGCCCGGCGCCAAGATTGAGCGCCGCGCGGGGCAGGTCCGTCGGGACGCTGCGCAGGGCGGAGGCAATGGGCAGGATCATAAACGGCAGCAGCACGTGCGTCATCGCCATCAGCACGGCGCCGTCCGTGTAGAGCATGGTCCAGGGCTTCGCCGCCGGGTCGACCGTCAGCAGCAAGCCGTTGATCACGCCCCTGCGCTGCAGCAGCACGATCCATGCGTAGGAGCGGATCAGCGCCGAGGTCCAGAGCGGGATCATCACGCAGACGACCGCAACCTTGGGGATCAGCCGCCCGGGCCGCGCCATCAGGGCTGCGATCGGGTAGCCGAGCAACAGCGCGCCGATGGTGCAAACGAGTGCGATCCACAGTGTGCGTCCGATGACTTGGGCGTAAAGCGGTTCGGTGACCAGGCGCCGGTAATTGTCCAGCGACAGGGCCGGTTGTGTGACGCTGGTCAGCAGCAAGCGGCCGATCGGCAGGAAGAAACTCCAAGCGAGCAGCAAGACCAGCGGCGTCATCAGTATGACCGACAGCCCGAGTGGCAACTGCCCGCGCTTGGGGAGCGCCGCCATCAGCCGTGATCCGGCGGGAACACCGTCGCGTGGTCCGGCAGCCAGTGCGCCGTCACCTCCGTACCCGGTTGCAAGCCGGCGATCGTCGTGCGCGCACCGACATCGGCTCGCAGCACCGACCCGTCCGGCAAATCGATCAGGACGGCGGTGCTGGCGCCGTTGAACACGCATTGCGAAACCCGGCCTCGCAATCCATCGCCGCCATCGCCGCTCGTCAACGTCACATGCTCCGGCCGCACGGCTAGGCGAGCGGCCATCCCTTTGCCGAAGCCTGACCCGGCGACGTTGCCCGCTGCGACACCGCCGGAGGTCCGCACAACGCAGGTTCCGCCGCCGTTGGCCTCGACAGTGCCGGCGAGGAGGTTCATCTCGCCGAGGAAATCGGCCACGAAGGCGTCGGCCGGGCGGTCGTACAACTCGCGCGGCGGGCCGAGTTGTACCAGCTGCCCGCCATTCATGACCGCCACCCGGTCCGACATGGTCAAGGCCTCTTCCTGGTCGTGCGTCACGTAGATCACGGTCGCACCCAGGCGCCGCTGCAACTGCCGCAACTCGGTCTGCATGTGCTGGCGCAGCTTCTTGTCCAGCGCTCCGAGCGGCTCGTCCATCAGGATCACCGGCGGCTCGAAAACAATCGCGCGGGCCAGGGCTACGCGTTGCTGCTGCCCGCCCGACAACTCCGCCGGCTTGCGGCTGGCGAGTGCATCGAGCTTCACCATGGCGAGGGCACGGCGCACCCTGTCGTCCCGTTCGGCCCGGCCTATCCGGCGCATGCGCAGCGGAAAGGCGATGTTGTCCGCCACCGTCATGTGCGGGAACAGGGCGTAGCGTTGGAACACCATCGCGATCTCGCGCTTGTTCGGCGCGACATGGGTGATATCGCGCTCACCGACGGTGATACGGCCGGCATCGGGCTGCTCGAACCCGGCGAGCATCATCAGCAGCGTGGTCTTGCCGGAGCCGGATGGGCCCAGCAGCGATACGAATTCCCCAGCACCGACCTCGATCGACACACCTCCCACCGCTGTCACAGCACCGTACCTGCGCCAGACATCGTGGACCCCTACGGTGAGGCCACGCCCGCCACTTGCACCGATCACGCGGCACCGTGCCTCAACTGGATACCCAGGCGTTGAACCGGTTCAGCACTGCAGCACGGTTTGCGGCGAGCCAGTCGTAATCCACGGTAATGATGCCGGCCAATCGTTCGGGCGAGGAGATAAGCTGTTCCTTTTCCGCCGGGCTGAGTAGCGCCTGGCTGGCCTTGTTGGACGTGGTGTAGCCGATCTCGCGTGAGAAGGCGGCGTGGTTCTCGGGGTGCGTCATGTAGAAGTCGATGAAGGCACGCGCCGCGTTCGGATGCGGCGCGTTCTTGAGGATGCACCAGGCGCCGAAATCCGCAATCGCCTGGTTGTAGGTCCAGGCGATCGGCACGTCTTCCTTGCGCGCCGCGAAGGCCGAGCCGCTCCACATGAGCGACATGGCGATCTCGTCGCCGTCCCACATCTTCTGGCTCTGGTCGCCCGTGCGCCACCACACCGCAACGTCCTGCTTGATGGTGTCCAGCTTGTGGAATACCCGGTCGAGGTCCATCGGGAACAGCTTGTCACGCGGCACGCCGTCGGCCAGCGCGGCGAGGATCAGCGTGGCCCAGGGGCTGCCGGTATTGGGCAGGGCGCGGCGGCCGGGGAAGGCCTTGGTGTCGAAGAAGTCGGCCCAGCTTTGCGGCGTCTTGCCCTTGATGACCGTGGTGTTCCAGGTGAGGCATTGCGCCCCCGTGAGATACAGCACGCCGTAGCGCCCACAAGTACCGGCGACGCCCTCCTTGGCCACGTTCGGCATGGCGGCGCAGTCGCCGAGGTCGGTGATGTACTGCGAGATCTGCGACAACTCGCTGTATTGGGGGGAGATGATGTCCCACTCCACCGCACCAGCGGCCTCCATCGCTGCGGCCTTGGCCATCATATCGCCGTACGAGGCGACGAAAGGCAGCACACGGACGCCCGTCGCTGCGGTGAACGGATCGAAGAAGTTCTTCTTCAACGCCGCGCCGAACGCGCCACCAGTGGTGCGGATCACCAGCATGGACTCCAGCTTCTCGTCCGCCAGCGCAACCCTTGCGAAGGGAAGTCCTAAGGTGGTGGTGCCGGCGATCAGGCTACGGCGCTTGATGAGCATGGCTTAAGCCTCTCCTAAGTAGACGCGACGACGATCATCTCGACGCGGATGTCCTTATTTGCCATCGTCACCTGGCAGCAGGCGCGCACCGGCGGGCATTCCGGGTCCGCCCACTCGTTCCAAGCCTGCGTGAAAGCCGGGAAATCCAGCACATGCGCCAGCCATACGGTGATGTGGCCAATCTTGCGCTTGTCGGACCCGTAGCGCGACAGCCGTTCCTCGATCAGCGCGAAGACTTCCTTCGCCTGCTCCACTACCGTGCCGCGGCCGACCAGCGTCGTGGTCGGGATCACCGTCATGTAGATGGTGCCGTTGATGATGGCGGCGTCGGCCGACACGACCGGTGTCTGCTTGAAGCGCTCCGATGATTTCAGGAAATGCTGGACGGTCATGACGCCTCCGCGACAGAGTTGGTGACCCGGGCGCCGAAGCGGTCGATAGCATACGGCGCCGGGTCGATGTCCGGCGCCTGCCCTTGCCAAAGCCGGGCCACGGTCCGTCCGGCAGCGGCTCCGTTGATCATGCCGGATGAGGAGAAACCGAATAGGTAGAACAGTCCGTCTACCCGGCGCGAGGCGCTGATCACCGGCAGAGCATCCGGCAGGTAGGAGCGGAAACCGCGCCACGTACTACCGGCGGTGGCGTCGATGCCCGGTAGCACGGCAGGGATATGGCGCAGCATGTCGTTGATCTTGGCGCGCGTGGGTGCAGTGGCCGCGCCGCCGAACTCGTATGTGCCGGCCAGGCGGATGCCGTCCCGCATGGGGGTGATGGCAAAGCGGAAGTCGATCGGAAGCAGCGGCGTTTCCAGCGTGATGCCTGGCCGCTCCAGCATGACGTGGTAGCCGCCCACTGCCTGGTGCGGCACCCGCTCACCCATGGCCGCGGCCAGCTGGGCCGATCCCGTGCCGGCGGCCAGCACGGCGCTGCCTCCCGCCACCAGGCCGCCCGATGTGCGCAGCCCGATCACCCGGCCGCCCTCGGTGGCGACCCCCTCCACCTCGGCCCTGATGTGACTGCCGCCGTTGCGCAGGAACAGCTCGAACAGCCGCGCCACGAACCCGACCGGGCTCACCGTATGCTGGTAGTCCGGCGAATAGACGCCAGCAGCGTAACGCGGCCCGACCGGAGCGAGGTCGCGGATCCCTGCCGCGTCCACTTTCTCCATCGGCACGCCCGCTGCCCGGTAGGCGGCCAGCGGCCCGTCCCAATCGCGGTCGCGCTCATCCGCTGTCTGATTGAGCGCCAGCGAGCCGCGGGCACGGACCAAATCGCCCATCCCGGCCTCGCTCCACAGGGCGGCATAGGCCTGCTCGCCGCTGCGTGACAGGGCGGCCAGCGCCGCGGTGATGCGCAGCACGTCCGCCGGGTTGGCGTTGCGCAGCATGCGCATGAACCACGGCGTCATTCCCAGGAACTGCGACCAGCGCACGTTGAGCGGGGAGGCCGGGTCACGCAACATGGTGAACAGCGACCGCGCGGTCAGCCCGGCAAAGACTGGCCGCGTTTTAGTGTTCACGACGATCCCAGCATTGCCGAAGGAGGCGCCGGTGCCGGGGTCGTTGGGATCGACCACGGCGACGCGCGCACCGGCTTGCTGGATGAACAGTGCGGCACACACCCCGGCAATGCCGGAGCCCACCACCAGGCAATCCGGTTGCGGCTCAGTGGCGCTCATTCGGCGCGTGCCCCCTTGAAATAGCGGTTCACCGGCTTGGGCAAGCGCAGGTGGTCGCGCAACGTGTTGCCCTGATATTCGGTGCGGAACAGGCCGCGCCGTTGCAACTCGGGGACCACCAGCTCCACGAAGTTGCGCAAGCCGAGCGGTACGACGGGAAAGGTCAGCACGAAGCCATCGCAGGCGCCGGCGCGATACCAGTCCTCCAGCACGTCGGCGACATCCGTGGCACTCCCCTTGATCACCGGGGTGCCGAAGTCGCGCACCACCATCCGCGCCGCCTCGCCAATGGTCATCGCACGCGCCCGGATCTGCTTCACCACCATGGTGCGGACGGTGCTGCTGCCCACCACCTGGTCTGCGAGTGGAGGCACCGGCGCGTCGAGCGGGAGGCCGCCGAGATCTTGCGTGACGATCTTGGACAGATAATCCACCCCGAGTGCCGGGGGGATCAACGCGTTCAGTTCCTCGTACAGTCCGTCGGCTTCTGCAGCGGTTCGACCGGCGAAGACTGTGACGCCGGGGATGAAACGCAGACTGGACCGGTCTCGGCCATACTTGGCCATACGCCCCTTGATGTCAGCGTATTCCGCGACACAGGTCTCCTTGGAGTCGCCGGCACCGAACATCGCGTCGGCGTGGCGGGCCGCCAACTCCTTGCCGGCGTCGGACTGCCCCGCCGTGAACACCACCGGCTGTCCTTGGGGCGTGCGCGGGACGTTGAGTGGCCCGGCAACGGTGAAGAACCGCCCGGCATGGTCGAGCCGCCGGACCCGGGCGGGATCGAGGAACTGGCCGCTCGCTTTGTCCTGCGTGAAGGCGTCGTCGGCCCAGCTATCCCACAGCCCTCGAACCACGCCGACGAACTCCTCGGCCCGGGCGTAGCGCTCGTCACGGCCCACAGCCTGGGCATGGTTGAAGTTGAGCGCGTCCCCGGCATTGGAAGCGGTGACTGCGTTCCAACCGGCGCGGCCGCCGCTCACGTGGTCCAAGGAGGCAAAGCGACGCGCGACGAACCAGGGCTCGTCGAACGTGGTCGTGGCGGTGCACACCAGACCGATCCGCTCCGTGTGCCCGGCCAGCGCCGTCATCAGCACGACCGGGTCGAACACGCCGGGCCGGGCCGACGGAAAGTTGGCGGCGAACAGGGCCGGTCTATCCATGTCGCGGACGCCGTTGCCGTCGGCAAGGAACAATCCGTCCAACTTTCCGCGCTCGGCCAACTGCGCGTATTCGATCATTCGCGGCAGGTTCATGACCGGGTCGCTGTAGGCGGTGGCATGACGCCAGCCGCCCAGGTGGGCGCCGATCATATTTGGGATAGCAAGCAAATGCATCACAGCTAGGACGCGGCGCGGCCGATGGCGTGTCGCACAATTCCGAGCGCTATCTTGCAATGCGCGAAGGGCAAGTAGACGCGACCGTCGTCGGCGAGATCTCGAGCGTCCTGGGAGGGACCGGCGCGACGGCCCAACTGCAGCTCATGTCCGTCGAGCCGTGGCAGTGTCCGTGCATTCGAGGAAACGCGATGAACCAAGCTCGGCATTAAGTTCCCAAAGAAGGTTTTAAGCCTGGCTTCCCCGGAATGATCGGTCAAGTGGTTGCTGCACTCGACGCCTAACAGAACTGCGGTGTGACTTTAGTAGGTTGCGCGTCCGCTACTCGAGCGCATCCTCTGCGATCCGGATCGTTCGGCTGAGGGCAGGCTGCGAGATATGAAGTTTGGACGCGGCTGCCCGGAAACCGCTGGGGTCGACAATTTCCGCAAAGGCCTCGAGCTGGCGAAGGGGCAAGTCTATGCGCGGCATCGTCCGTTCCCCTTTCGTCGCACGGCTCGAGATCTGATGCGCAAGGGTTATCACGCAGATCAGCTTAATCGAATTGCGCGATCACGAGCATCAGTCGATGCTGCGTCCAAAGGCCAGCCGAAGAAGGCCGCGGGAGTGCAGATGGCTGAACGCATGCGCATGGATGGCGCCGGAACAGGCGTGGACGGGTGGGAGCGCTTCCGTTTTCTAGGCGTGTTGTCGCGCGCGGCCAGTTGGCTCGAGCGGGGGGGTATGATTGTCGCTGGGGTGTGCTTCGTGGCCATCGTGCTGATCACGGCCGTCGACGTGACAGCGCGATACGCCTTCAACGCACCACTGATCTGGGCCTTCGAGTTGATTTCAGATTACCTCATGGTTGCGATCTTCTTCCTGGCGATCGCGACAACGCAACACGTCGGGCAGAATATCGGCGTCGATATCGTGGCCCGGCGCCTTCCGGGTCGCGTGCGTGCGGGACTGACGGCGGTGTGCCAGGCACTGACGATCGGGCTGTTCGCCGCCATCACCATCACGAACTGGCCGGAGCTGACGGACGCGTATTTCGGTGGCGACGTGCTGGCCGGTGCCATTCCTTGGCCACGCTGGCCCACCTTGGCCCTGCTGGTTGCCGGCTGCGCCATGCTGTTGCTGCGCTTGGCACTGCAGTTCGTGGGCAACGCTCTCGCCGCGTGCTTCGGCTCGCTCCATCTCGCGTCGTATGAGCAGCACGCTGCCGGCGTCGGGGTCGAGTGAGATGATCACGGGGCTCACCTTCGGCAGCCTGTTCGTTCTGCTCGTCGCGGGAATGCCGATCGGTTTCGCGATGGGGGTCTCGGGTGTGGTGGGGTTGTGGCTGCTGGGAGGAGCGGACACGGTTGCGGGCGTCCTGACCACCACGCCGCTCTCCACCGTGTCGACCTACGAGCTGCTGAGCATCCCCATGTTCATCCTCATGGCGGAGTTCGTCATCGTCAGCCGCATCGCCGATGAGTTGTATGAGGCGATGGTGATCTGGGTCGGCCGGGTGCGGGGTGGGCTGGCGATCGCAACCGCCTTCGCCGGCGCCGGGTTCGGGGCAATCTGCGGTTCCAGCACGGCCGGCGCGGCAACGCTGGCCTCCATTTCCCTGCCGGCCATGCTGCGGCAAGGCTACGAGGCGCGGCTGGCCAATGGCGTCGTTGCGATCTCCGGCACGCTGGCGATGTTGATCCCGCCGGCGCTGGCGCTGGTGCTGTATGGGCTGCTCACCGAGCTCAGTGTCAGCAAGCTGCTGCTGGCGGGGCTGGTGCCGGGCCTGCTGGTGACGCTGCTGATTGCGGCTACGGTGCTGCTGCTGGTGACGCTGGACCCGAGCCGGGCGCCCAAGGGCCAGCGCTACACGATGGGGGAGAAGATCCGCTCCCTGCGCGTGGTCGGGCCGATGCTGCTGCTGATCATGCTGGTGACGGGGCTGATCTATCTTGGGCTCGCTACGCCGACCGAGGCCTCGAGTCTCGGTGCCCTGGGCGCGTGCCTGATCGCGCTCGTGCGGCGCAAGCTGACGTTCGGTTCGTTCACGGCCGCTATTGCCAGCGCAGCCCGCACCTCGGCCATGATCACGATGATCATCCTGGGGGCGCACATCTTCGGCTATGCCCTGGCGTTGACTCAGGCCACGCAGATGCTGGTGGACGCGATCTCCGGCCTGGCGGTTAGCCGCTACGTGGTGATCGCGCTGGTGCTGCTGATCAAACTGGCTCTTGGCTGTTTCCTGGACCAGTTCGCGATCCTGCTGCTGACAGTCCCGATCATGGTGCCGCTTGTCGTGAAGCTCGGCTTCGACCCGATCTGGTTTGGTGTGGTCCTGGTGCTGACGGCCGAGGTCGGCATGGTCACACCACCGGTGGGCATGAACGCTTTCGTGGTGGCGCGCTACACCGGACGCCCGGTGGAGGAGGTGTTCGCCGGGATCTGGCCGCACTTCATCGCCCACATCCTGGCCATCATATTCTTCGTGGCCTTCCCGATCGTCGTGCTCTGGCTACCCAACACCATGAACCATTGAGGGAGATGTCCATGATACGCCGCGCTCGCCGGATCGCAGCCTACCTCGCCGCCTTGGCCCTGATCTGCCCGGCGGCTCGTGCCGCCGACGCGCCGGTCGTGCTGAAGGTCGCGGATTCGCTGCCGGTCACACACTACATGTCGACCGAAGGCGCAAAGTTTTTCATGAGCCGGGCCACCGAGCTCAGCCACGGCCACATCACCTTCGAGTATTATCCGAGCGAGCAACTCGGCAAGTCGCACGACCTGCTGCGCCTGGTGCAAACCAGCGTCGCCGACATCGGCTACGTGGCGCCGGGTTACGTGTCGGAGAAGCTGCCGCTGTCCGGCGTGGCCGAGCTGCCTGGGCTGTATAATTCCTCGTGCCAGGGGACGCACGCCTTCTACGCCCTCGCGCATGACGGAATCCTGGACCAGCGCGAGTTCAAGCCGAACGGTGTGATGGCGCTGATGGCGTGGAATCTCGGCCCATATCCGATCGACAGCTCCAAGGCGAAGTTCGACACTCTGGACGACTTCCACGGCATGAAGGTCCGCGCCTCCGGCGGCACCTGGGACCTGATCTTGCGGGCGATCGGGGCGGTCCCCGTCAACTTCCCCGTGGCGGGCCTCCGCGAGGCACTGGAGCGCGGCACAGTGGATGCCAGCGTGGGTACGGCGCTGAGCCTGCGGCCCTACGATCTGCTTGGCGTCACCAAAACTCTGACGGAGGGCGTAGCGTTCGGCAGCTTCGCCTCGACCTACTCCATCAGCTTGCGCAAGTTCCGCTCCCTCTCGGCGGAGGACCAGGCGGCGCTTGTGCAGGCGGGCCGGGAAGCGACCGAGCATCTATGCCAATTCGTCGATACGAATGAGGCGGCGGCGCTGGCCGACGTGCAAAAGGCGGGCGTGCGGGTGTGGAACATCTCGCCGGCCGATCAGGCAGCACTGAAGACCATGCTCGACCCCGTGGTGCAGAACTGGGCGAAGGGCCTGGACGACCGCCACCTACCTGGCAGCCAAGTGTTGGCCGACTTCAAGGCGGCCGTGAAGTGAGCGGCGTGCTGAGCGGCGTGCGCGTGGTCGAGCTGGGCCAGGTGCTGGCCGGCCCCTTCGCTGGCGCGATCCTGGGCGATCTCGGCGCCGAGGTGATCAAAGTGGAGCGGGTCGACGGCGGCGATGACGCGCGCCACATGGGGCCGGCATTCCGGCACGGCGACGCGCTGAACTTCCACGTGTTCAATCGCAACAAGCGCTCGGTCGCGCTGGACTTGAAGTCGGAGGAGGGGCGGTCGTCGCTCGAGGCGCTTGCAGCCCAGGCGGATATTCTGGTCCACAACCTGCGGCCGGGTGTGACGGAGAGCCTCGGCATCGATGGCCCGGCCATGTGCGCGCGCCACCCCCGCCTGATCTATTGCGAGATCTCGGCCTTTGGCCATCTCGGCCCACAGCGGCACAGCCCGGGTTACGAGCCGCTGATCCAGGCGTTCAGCGGCCTGTCCAGCGTCAACGGCGGCCCGGACGATCCGCCGTTGCGGCTCGGAGCATCGGTCTGCGACCAGGGCACCGGGATGTGGGTGGTGATCGGCGCCCTGTCGATGCTGCACCGCCGGGAGCGTACCGGGCGCGGCGGCGTGGTGAATGGCTCGCTGCTGGAAACGGCCATGGTTTGGAATGCGCAGAAAGCCGACTCATACGTCAACTCCGGCACGATGCCTGCGCGGCATGCCTCGGGCCATCCTGGCTTCGTTCCCTACGAATCATTCGACACCGCGACCGGCCCTTTGCTGCTGTGTGTCGGCAACGATCGGCTATTCGCGAAATTCGCCGCCGTCATCGGCGAGCCTAGTTGGCCAGCGGACCCACGCTTCGCCACCAATCGCGCCCGTCTGGGCAACAAGGCGGCGCTGCTCGAGATGATCAAGGCTATCCTAAACGCCGAACCGCGCGACACGTGGATCGCGCGGTTCGAAGCGGCGGGTGTGCCGTGCGCACCAGTCAACAGCATACCTGAGGCTCTTGGCGAACAGCAGGTGCAGGCACTCGGGCTGCAACAGGACGTGCCCGGCGAGGACTACAAACTGACCGGGCTGCCGCTGTCGTTCGACGGCGTGCGCCCGACGATCCGTTCCGCCGCTCCGCGGTTGGGCGAGGCAAATACGGAGGTATTGCCGTGAGTGATTTGCCGACCAGAGTCCGTATTCAGGAAGAAGGTCCCCGCGAGGGCTTCCAGATCGAGAAGGCTGCGATCCCCACGGAAGATAAGGTCCGTCTCATCGAGGCGCTGGCGGAAACTGGGTTAGCCACCGTGCAATGCGTGTCGTTCGTTGACCCCAAGCGGGTGCCAGGGATGGCGGATGCCGACATGGTGGCGCGCATGATCCGGCGGCGACCCGGCGTGCAGTATACTTGCATCTGGCTCAATCTCCGCGGGTTGGAACGTGCGGCGGCCAGCGGCTTGGACATGAAGGCCAAGCTGGGCATCAGCGCGTCCGAAAGCTTCTCCCGCCATAACACCAACCGTGGTCACGAGGACACGCTTCAGGAGCAGCGCCGGGTCGCGGCGTTCTGCCGGGAGCGAGGTATCGCGCTCGACTCGGCGATTGTGATGACCGCGTTCGGCTGTAACTACGAGGGTGAAGTGGCGCCGGCCCGGGTGGTGGCCTGCGCGTCGATGCTGGTCGAGCTCGCCGCGGCGGAAGGTGTGACCATCGATCGCCTCACGCTGGCCGACACGGTCGGTTGGGCGAATCCGGCCAGCGTGCAACGCGTGGTTGGCAGCGTGCGCGAGCGGTGGCCGGACATGGCCCTCACCCTGCATCTGCACGATACACGCGGCACGGCGATGGCGAACGCGTTGGCCGGGCTGCAGCTCGGGATCGACTCCTTCGACAGTTCCTGCGCCGGGTTGGGTGGCTGCCCGTTCGCCGGGCACAAGAGCGCGGCTGGAAATATCTGTACCGAAGACCTCGTTTTCCTGTGCGAGGAGATGGGCATCGAAACCGGGATCAACCTGGATGCGCTGATCGAGTGCGCACGAATGGCCGAGACCATCGTGGGCCATCCGCTCCCCGGCAAGGTGATGCATGGCGGCAGCCTCACGCGTTACCGGTCCACGATATCGCAGAAGGCAGTCCAATGATGATGCAGACCACGCGCCGCAATCTGATCGCCGCCTCCACGGCAGCAGCGCTTCTTCCCGTTGTGAAAGTCCGGGCCCAAGCCGCACGAAACATCAAGATCGGCGTGCTGACCGATATGTCGGGCCCGTACAAGGATCTTGGTGGGCCCAACGTCGTGGCTTGCATTCGTCAAGCGGTGCAGGATTCGGGTGTCACCGCGCGCGGCTTCACGGTCGACGTGCTGGTGGCCGATCACCAGAACAAGCCCGATATCGGCAGCGGCATCGCCCGCCAATGGTTCGATCGCGACGGCGTGGACTGCATCGCTGACATCAACAACAGCGGCGTGGCGATCGCGCTGACGGGCCTGTGCCGTGAGAAGGACAAGGTGCAGCTCAATACCGGCGCGGCATCGTCCGACATCATAGGGAAATACTGCACGCCAAACCTGATCCATTGGACGTTCGACTCGTGGCAGACGGGGCATGCCGTCTGTGTCCCAGTGGTCAAGCAGGGCGGCACGAAATGGTTTTTCATGACCGCCGACTATACGTTCGGCCACAACACCGAGCGGGACGCAACCGCCTTCATCAAGTCAGCGGGCGGCACGGTCGCCGGCTCGGCGGCGTACCCGTTCCCCGGCACAAGTGATTTCTCCTCCTTCCTGCTGCAGGCTCAGGCGAGCGGTGCCACAGTACTCGGCCTGGCGACTTCGGGAACCGACACGATAAACATCGTGAAGCAGGCTGCTGAATTCGGCTTGACCAAAAGCGGCATGCGGGTAGCCGGGTTGGGCATGTACATCAACGACGTTTACGGCGTCGGCGTGCAGACGGCGCAGGGCGTGGTGTTGAGCGAATTGTTCTACTGGGATCAGAACGAGCGTACGCGGGCCTTTACCGCCCGGGTGCGTTCGGCAATGAACGGGGCCGCGCCGAACCAGGAGCAGGCGGGCGGTTATTCCGGCGTACTGAATTACCTCAAGACGGTCAGCCGCCTTGCAGACACCGACGCGCGGTCGGGCAGGGCGGTGGTCGAGGCTCTCAAGCGCTCGGATTTGGACGACGATGCGCTCGGCCAGGGAAGCATCCGGGCGGACGGGCAGGCGCTGCACCCGGCGTTTTTGTTTCAGGTCAAGACGCCCGCACAGAGCACCGGGCCATGGGACTTATACAACACGCTTGCGACGGTGCCGGCTACCGAAGCGTTCAGGCCGATGAATGAGGAACCCGACTGCCCGCTCGCTAAGTGACGGTGGTGCAGTGTGCCATCAGAGATGTGAAACGCTCGCTGGGCAGCGTCCGGCTCAGCTACCCCGTCTCATGTTCTGCAGCAGCACCCGCTTTGCGAACCGCCACCCTGAAACGGTCAGCACCAGTTCGTCGTGGTAGGACGCCACTATCGGCCGACCAAGTGTCATAATTGACTTTGCGCAGGAGCACCTGGCGTTTTGATCTTCGCTGACTGCCGTGGGCTGTTGCTGCACTTCACAGACGGAAACCCATGCGAAATAAGCATCAGGTTGGTTGATTGTTTATCACTTTAATCCCGCACTGTTCCGAGTGTCGTCCAATCAAGCGGCAGCAAGCCGAAGGGAGGTTCGTTTGAGTGAAACGCGGGGGAATTGGACGGTCTTGGTTACGGCACGAGGTTTCGACCCCGTCGCAAAGGCCTACCTCGAAGCTGGAGGCTGTCGGGTGCTGCAGCCCTTGCCGAGTCATGCCGACCCCGAACCATCGACGCTGCCCGGTCTGCTGGAAGGTGTGGACGCCTGGATCGTAGGAAGTACCGATGTCGGGCGAGAGCTCATGAGCCGCTTCGACCAGCTCCGGATTCTCGCACGGCGAGGGGTCGGGTATGAGCAGATCGACATCGTAGCAGCACGCGAGCTCGGGCGCGTGGTGGCCATTGCAGCGGGCGGGAACGCCGCCTCCGTTGCGGACCACACGATCGGCATGATGCTTGCCGCCGGGAAAATGATGGTGCGGTTCACGCTGGCCATGCGCCATGGCGACTGGTCGTACGGCGTCGGCGGCGAACTCTACCGCAAGACGGTGGGCGTTGTTGGCCTGGGACGCATTGGTCGAGGTGTCGCCCGGCGCCTGTCCGGGTTCGAGGCGCGGGTGCTCGCGACAGATATTTCGGCCGAAGCCGCCACCTACGCTGCGGCGAACGCGATCACCATGGCCGACCTAGCGACGCTGCTCCGGGAGTCCGACTACCTGACGCTGCATGCCCCGCTGGATGACAGTACCCGCGGGATGATGGATGCAGCGGCGTTTAACGCTATGAAGCCCGGAGCTATTTTCGTGAACACCGCCCGCGGCGGCCTGGTGGACGAGGCGGCGCTGCTCGAGGCCTTGCGTGAAGGAAAGATCGCTGGCGCCGCGCTCGATGTGTTCGAGGCGGAAAAGGACCCGGTGCACTCTGCCACTGCCGCCGCGCTGCTCGCGTTAGCGAACGTAGTGGCCACCCCCCACACGGCGGCGGCGACGCGTGAAGGCCTGGTTCGCTCCAACATGATCTCGGCAACCACGGTTCTCGCGCTGCTCCGAGGTGACGAACCGCCGTCCGGCTGCATCGTTGTGGACGAACGGCGAGCCGCAGCAACATGAGCGTGTACAACCCTCGACCCTTTAGGCGCGGACAGATGGTTGCCCCGTGCAAGCGCTAGCCGCTCTTCAGCGTGTCGGTGAACGTCGGGACCGGAACGGAAGGTCAGGTTGAGTGTTGAGGGCGCTGGCCTAGGTATGATGTTCGACACCAGCTTGTTGCACGGCGAGGCCGCAAACCTGGCGAGGTTGGGGGGTGCTTAGGGCAGGAAACTTGGCTTCGGGGAGTGCCAGGGAATAGGTGCTTCACAAGTAAACAGGCGTTTGTGTTCGGTAGAGAGCTGAGCAGGTATCGAAACAGTCTGCCACTCAACTCTCGACGGCGCGTTCCGCGGTCTTCAAAGGCTTGACGGGCCAGACGCCGGCTGGAGCTCTCACCAAAGGCCGATTAGGAATGCAGTATGGTGCCCGTAACCAGTGATTTGAACGTTCGCGACGCGCTCAAGGGAAGCACAGTCGAGGCCATTCGCCTCGCCCAGGCCGCGGTAACCCTTCCGTTTGCAATTGCGGCAATCAATCTGAACGGCGACCTCAACATAGGGGTCATCATGCGAACGGCCGTTTCCTTTGGCGCAGCCCACATGTTCCTGTTTGGCCAGCGCCGCTACGACCGCCGCAGCACGGTGGGCGCACACAACTATGTCGAACTCGTCCAAGTCGTCTGCACCCCAGAAGGCCACGCGGTCCCACGCTCCCAGTTCGACGCGACCCTCACAGACTACGGCTATGTGCCGCTCTTCGTCGAACAGGGGGGTGTCGACCTGCGAAGGTTCGATTTCCGTGGGACGGTCAAGCCACCATGCCTTGTGTTTGGCAATGAAGGCTACGGTTTGCCGGACAGCTTCATTGGCGATGACCAGCGGATCTCGATCGCGCAACGGGGCGTGGCTCGCAGCTTAAACGTCAGCGCAGCCGCGGCGATCGCGTGTTTCGCCTGTGCGTCGCAGCTGGAGTAAGCCACCTAGCTTAGAAGCGGCATCAGGAACCCGCTTCAAGACCGACACTGAAACCCAGCCACCTCCGCTACCGTGATGCCTCAGCGATTGCGGTTCAAATCGCCGCATCAACCGTCCACCGTTTCACCCTGCTCGGGAACGCATCGACACGGTTTAATCCCGGGCCAGTGAACGGCTATCAGGATCACCGGATCCGATCAGCCAATCGATGGCGAAAGCCGCTACAGCCCTTTCCCAAGCATTGACGTCGCCGCGAAAAGGCGAGCACACATTCACTCAATAGCCGGTTCAACACGGCAAAGTCGGGAGGATAGTCAGATGTTCAATGCCCCTAAGCGGCTCACCATTATCCTGGGATTATGTACGTTCCCTCTGGCCGCGCAGGCTCAGGCCGAGCCTCGCGATTGCACAACGATGACGTCGGTTCCGCTTCCTGCCAGCGTGATCGGACTCCCGACGTCCGGGGCGCGGGTTACTGCCGCCACGCAAGTCGCCGCATCCGGGACCGCGCCACGGACCATCGGCGCCTACTGCCACGTCACCGCTGAGATTGACCCGGTTGACCGCTCGGCGCCGCCTATCAAGCTCGAGGTGAACCTGCCAGACGCCTGGAACGGCAAGGCGCTGATGTATGGCGGCGGCGGCTTCAATGGCACCGTGCTCAGCTCGCCGGGTTTGATCCGCCTGCAGCCCGCCGAATTTGCCGTACCACTTGGTCGTGGCTATGCCACCTTCGCCAGCGATTCCGGTCACCAGGGAGCCTCCACAGACGGCTCGTTCGCGCTGAATGACGAGGCGCTGCACAACTACGCCTACGACGCGTTGAAGAAGACGCGGGACGTGGCGGGCGTGTTGATCGCAGCGCGTTACGGCCGCCGCGTGGATAAGGTGTATTTCCACGGCAGCTCAAACGGCGGGAAAGAGGCGCTGGGCATGATCCAGCGCAACCCAGCCGACCTGGACGGCGCTATCATATTTTGGCCCGCGGTGAACTTCACGCGCCTGGCTTTGCAGCACGCCCGGTTTGCCCGTGCCTTGCTGCAGCCGGGCGCTTACCCTTCCGTGGCACAACGCCAGCTTCTGCTGCGAGCCGCCATTGCGGCTTGCGACGGATTGGATGGTGCCAGCGACGGTGTCATTTCCAACGCCCGCGCGTGTCAATCCGCTTTCAACCCGGCGACCGCCAAGCTTGACGGTAAGCCCTTACACTGCGAGCCCGGGACCAGCGGAGATGCTTGCCTAACCGACGCGCAAATCGCGGCGCTGCACGTTCTGGGCACGCCCTTCGGCAACGACGCCTACCCTGGTTTCAACATCTGGGGTACTGATCTCGGCTCGCGCACTGACGACGACCTGTCTCGCAACATCACCGACCAGGGGCTCGGGACGGTGATTTCGGCCTATCCGACCAAGCCGGGTATGCCGTTCATGCAAAACTTTGCCGATCAGTTCTTCAAGTATTTTGTCGCCCGGGACCCGAACGCCAAGCTGCCGGATTTTGATCCGGCGCATCCAGGCCGCTGGCAAGATCGGCTGGACGCGCTGGCTTCCATGACCGACCTCGGCGACACCGACCTTTCCGCTTTTGCCCGCCACGGGGGCAAGATCCTGTTGCTGCATGGCATGGCGGACCAAATCATCCCAACGCAGGGCACGGAACGCTATGTGGACGCCTTGACACAGCGGATGGGCCGCGAGCAGGTGACGGGCTTCCTCAAATTCTACGAGCTGCCCGTCACTGCCCATAGCGGTAACAGCCTCACCTTCATGCCGACCTGGGATGCACTGGGTGCGCTGGACACTTGGGTGGTGAGCGGCACACCGCCGCAAGCGCCAATCATCGCAGACTCCTACGGCAAGCCTGGCCGAACCCGGCCGCTGTGCGAATACCCGGCCATCGCGAAATACAATGGGACGGGGAATATGGACGATGCTGCGAACTTCACCTGCTCCAAGTAGGCACCGCGTATGGCCTTGATACTGGGCTAGACTTTATTCGGTTGCTGTATGGGAGCATCGCTGGCGCTGCATTGAGGATGGCGATGTCTGCAGTGCGCCAATGGATGTCGTTCAGCCGATCGTAGGACCGGCATACGCCAGCCTTTCGCTATACGCGCCGCTGACATGGGCCGGGCCGGACCCATCTAAAGCGTCATGGCCGAGCTCCTTGTCTGGTTTGATGGCGACTGCCCCTTGTGCCAGCGGGAGATCGCGCTGATGCGGCGGCTGGACCGTCGCCGCGCCATCCAGTTCACCGACGTCTCGCGCGGTGGGGCGACAGACTGCCCGATCGATCGGGCGATGCTGTTGGCGCGGTTTCACGCGCGGGAGGACGGCCGCGTGCTGTCCGGAGCGGCCGCATTCGCCGCAATGTGGCGGGCAATCCCAGTGCTGCGGCCGCTCGGGCTCGTGGCGCGAAACCGTTTTGTGCTGGCGGTCCTGGATCGGGGATACACGATGTTTCTAAGAGTGCGGCCCCGTCTGCAGCGCTTGGCGCGCAGGCTGGCGTGACGGCGTTCGTGCCCACGCGGGCGGAAGGTCTACGTCGGCTGGCGGCGTTCTTGCCAGCGGCCGGGCGGGACTACGCGGACAGCCGGAACGTCGATGGCGGGCCGGAAGCGCGAGGCAACGTATCGTTGCTGTCGCCCTACCTGCGCTACCGACTGGTGACGGAGGACGAGGTGATAACCGCGGCACTTGCGCACCACGGCTCGAACGCGGCGGGCAAGTTCGTGCAGGAGGTAGCCTGGCGCACCTACTGGAAGGGCTGGCTGGAACTGCGCCCCGCCGTCTGGCACCGCTTCTTGGCCGAGCGGGACGCCGCGCGCGGAAGTGACCTGACGCGTGCGGCCGCGCAGGCCGAGGCGGGGGCGACCGGCATCGAGGGGTTCGATGATTGGGCGCGCGAGTTGGTGCAGCACGGCTACCTGCACAACCATGCGCGGATGTGGTTCGCCTCGATCTGGATCTTCACGCTGCGGCTGCCCTGGGCGCTTGGAGCGGATTTCTTCCTTCGCCACCTGCTGGATGCGGACCCGGCGTCCAACACGCTGTCGTGGCGGTGGGTGGCGGGTTTGCAGACGCC
>CAXTWC010000043.1:0-31501 GCA_964247805.1 uncultured Acetobacteraceae bacterium
ATGGGCCCCCGTACCGGCCGGGCGGGCGGGGGGGGCGGGGGGGGGGGCGCGCCTCCGGTGCACCGGGTCTCGGTGGAGGCGGTGGCGGAGCCGGTGGATATGTCGAAAGCGTTGTCTCTGTGCAGCCGGGACAAGTGATCTCAGCTATTGTCGGCAGCGGCGGCGCAGGCGGCGTGAGTGGAGGCGGCTACGCCGGCACTGGCGGATCTAGCTCCTTCGGTCCAACCATAAACGCCACGGGCGGAAGCGGCGGAGCCCCGGCAGCATCATTCGCGCCCGGCGGAAGCCCCGGAGGCGGATCCGGGGGAGCTGTCAATCTCGCAGGCGGCTACGGTTCCGACGGCAATGGCGGCAGCGTCATGTTCGCAGGCAACGGGGGCTCGTCACTTTTCGGGGGAGGCGGCCGAGCCGCATCGGCCGGTAGCGCCGTACAACAGAACGGAGCTGCGCCTGGCTCCGGCGGGGGAGCCTGCTACGCCGTATCCGGCGATGGCGGCAATGGCGCACCCGGCATCGCCATCGTGGAATTCTGAGTATGCTCAGATTTCTTCTGGTACCGTTATTCTGTTTTCCTCTGCTGGCTCACGCTCAGTCTATGGCTAGCTCATATTCGACTCGGGATGGACGCGCCGGCACTGTGGTGATCGCCTGCCCCAGCCAGGATGGTACCTATACCGCTGGCCCTTGCGCGATCAGCAAACCCGGGGCCGTCACCTTCACGGCGCCGAGCGCGGCAGCTATTACGGCCGCGAATACTGCAGTGACGGTGTTCGCCGCCGGTACAGTCGCAACGGGCTGCGACTTCGTCAACACTGGCTCTGCGGTCCTCTACCTCGACTTTACGGCCGTCGCATCCGCTGGTGCCGCCACCTCGATCCCGTTGCAACCGGGCCAGTCCTTCCATTGCCCATATCCACCGCTTGGGGCCACCTCGGCCGTTGCATCGCAACCGCAATCGTTCGTTGCGGTTAGATACTAATTAGCTCGCTCGTACCGCATTCAGGAGTCAGGTAATGCCTACGACCACCGCCCATGTCTGGCGTCCAAGCGCCGCGCGAACCATAACGCTAGATGCTTTCATCCCCGTACCTCGGGGCACGGCTGCGACGGTCTCCGCACCGCTCTGTTGGCCAATCAAAGATCCGACCGACACACTGGATTATCAGTTCGATATCGCGCCAGCTTTGATCGGCAACGACGGAGATGCCATCAGCACGCTCGATATCAGCATCAATCCGTCAGCTGCTGGTGACCTTGCACTCAACTCCGCACTGGCCGACGGTGCACGAGCGGTCCTTTGGCTGTCCTCCGGGCAATCAGGTACAACCTACACCATCACGCTCACAATCGGGACCCAAGCTGGCCGCACGATCGCACGGTCAGCGCTGCTTCCCGTCGTGACGCTAGCCATCCAACCGCCAGTTGCTGGCTCACTGCAGACCGAAACCGGGAGCCCGCTGGTGGATAGTGCAGGCAACCCGATCCTGGCGACACCCTGATGCCGACTGTTGACCAGCTAGAAGCTGCGCCAGCCGCGACCGACACCGACGAACTCGTCGCCTCGCAGTCCGGCACTCTACGCCGCATGACGCGTGCGCAACTGCTTGCTGGCACCCAATCGGAGATCATCCTCGCGGGTGGCACTCTTCTTGGTCGTCAGTCGAGCGGTGTCGGACCAACAGAGCCGATTGCCCTAGGTAGCGGCCTCCAAATGTCGGCCGGCACGCTGTCCACGGTCATACCGTCACTTACCCTCGCTGGCTTGGATGTGTCGGACACTATCGTCACTCCGGACGGAGCGACGTCGGCCTGCCGCCTTGCAGCGCTTCTGGCATCAGCCGTTTCTCCGGAATCGTTCGGTGCCGTGGGAGATGGAGTGACGGATGATACGGCGGCGCTGGCAGCAGCAATCGCGACGCAACGCCCTGTCCGACTGGGCCCTCGTACTTACGCAACGTCAGGCCAGTGGACGATCCCGCTCGCCGCCACTCTGATTGGCACTCCCGGGCAATCGACGCTTCGCCGTATCGCACAGCAATCCGGCAGCGCATGGATCAGCATCAACGGCCCCAGCTTTAGGGCAGATGGCGTTGCGTTCGATGCTAACAGCCCAGCCGTGCCCGGGGAAAGCTGGGCCGTTCTCGTCACCGCCAGTTGTAGCCAGGCCACCTTCCAGTCATGCAGCTTCAAGAACGCAGGCGGCCCCACGCTCGGCAACGGATTGACGATTCTTGCTTCTGACCCGGTACTGACGAAAAACCTTGTTGACAGCTGTGAGGCCAGCAGCAACGCAGCTCATGGCATTTGGCTTCAAGCCATTGATGGCGCGCGGCTCACAGGCAATCTCGCGCACGACAACGTCGGATATGGTCTGTGTGCCGATTACAACGATGTTACGTTCAAACAAGCCGTCCGCCTCCCGGTCATAGCTGGCAATATCTGTTGGCGTAATACGCGGGGCATAGCGATCGGGAATTTCGACGCAACCAACCTCCAGCCGCCGATTTGGGGAAATGCCAACCCGGACGCGATAGGCGCCCTCATAACCGGCAACGTATGCTATGATAACCTCGTATACGGGATCGCCGTATCAGGACGATCGCTGCTAGTACAAGAAAACCTACTGAGCAATAATGGATCCGTCTCCAACGGAGGCGCGGGAATCCTCGCAAATTGCTCCTATTCCCGCATAAGTGGAAACACCATTGCGGGCAATGCCCAATTCGGAATTGATTGCGGCGGTAGCATTGTCGTGGACGTGTCATCCAATCACGTGAGCGGAGCATCGGTCGGGATCAACCCCGGCGGCAGTCAAGGTGCTCGCGTCGCATCGAACTACCTACAGGATAACGTCTGGGCCATCCTCGCCTATAACGTCGAGACGGACGGCGCTGGCAATAACTTTGGTCTTTCAACAAACAACCTCTCCCTCACTGACAATGCGATAGGATTGTCTTCAGGCTCCGGCGGTGGAATTTGGCTGATCGATGCACCGCAAACCGTGCTGGTTGCACGCAATAGCTTCTACGGCTCGCAGGGAGCAACTGTTGGGCAATGCCTATATGTTCATACCGACAGTGCAATTATCGAGGGCAATCGCTGGAACAATTCGCAGCGCTTGTTCGCCAACCCGGTAGCCATCAATGGATTGCAGACAGTCGTTCTGCCGGATGTTGCCGATGAGGTTATGCTCAGCTTGGTACCGGCGGGTGTTCAATCAATCCAAACAGAGCGGCAAATCGCTGTAACCGGCCAAGTCGGTTTCGTGAAGGTGACCAAGGGCGGCAGCGGTTACACGCATGCCATCGTTACGATCAGTGGAGCTGGGACGAATGCCACCGCGATCGCTTATATATCGGGCGGGGCTGTGATCGGCATATCACTGATCAATCCGGGATCCGGCTACGGGTCGTCGGGTGCAACTGCTTCGATTGTCGGGGACGGGACGGGTGCCGCGGCCACCGTATCGGTCGGTCTACCTGTACTTGAAGGTCGCCGCATCCGCATCGCTTGCAATACGGCCGCGACCTTCACACGGACCGGATCCTCGCCGTTCCAGGAAAATTGGACGCTCGCCAGCATGACGGTCCCGGCTAACGCCACGGCTACGTTCGTCGGAACGTTCGGGTCGTGGCGCGCGGACACATCATTCTTGGCTGACTATATCTCGCCCCCTGGAGACGGCAGCCTTCTCATCCGCACCATGCCAAATGCCGACCTGAGCCTTCGACCCGCAGCAGCCGGCCACGTTCGCATCACGACTGACGCCGACCCGGCGGGCTACATCGCGGCGACGGGACATGGAACACCCAGTGGGATCGTCGCAGCCCCTCCAGGCTCCGACTACCGTAACCTCGATGGCGGTGTCGGGCAGACGCTCTGGATCAAGCGCGTCGGAACCGATGCAAATGGGTGGTTCGCCATCGCCTAAAAACAGGAGGGACGAGCACGACTCATGCACGAAGATCCCAAGCAAACGTCTGACCCGCTGGCGCAGCAGATGGTTGAACGCGCAGCTCTGCGCTCGATCACCGATACATTTCGCCTCCTGGGGATCGATATCACCGAGATGGACGATTTGAACGATCTTCGCGATGACTTCCGTTTCGTCCGGCGACAACGGCAAACTACCGAAACGCGGCGGACGGAAGCCACCAAGTCAGCCGTGACTGCTATCGTTGGCGGCGTCGTCGGCATGCTTGTCAGCTCGATCACATGGCTCCTAACAGTCGCGAGGCACCAGCCATGATGGGCAATGTTGCACTGGTCGGCAGCCGTGTATGGCGGCAGACGGTCCTAGCGGGCGTAAGCGGATTGATGCTCGGCAGCATCATTGGATGCTTGTTGATCGTGTGGAGCCATCAAGGCGCCCCGGTGATTGTACACGAAGAGCACGAGATCGATGGAACCGCTCTACGCAATGGTCATATCGACCTCTATGTGGAGTTGGACCGCGTTCGGGACTGTCCTTCCGATACATCGCGCTGGCTCTGGACCTGGACTGAAAAAGACGGGCAGCGCATCAAGCAATTCTATCCAATGGTGAACTCGACGACGGCCCCCAGTGATCTCGGCGACGATCAGCACTTCATCATCAGCATACCAGTTCCCTCCGGTGTTTGGGCGGGTAACTGGTTTTATTTTTCGAAGACGTTCGAGCACTGCTCGCTCCTCTCAGGGCTTTTCCGTAATCCTACCCGCGAGAGCGGCAACATTCCTGTCCGTATTCTCGATGAGGCGCCATGACTCAGTTCGATCAAGCATTTCAGATCATCGTCGGCGAGGAGGGAGGCTTTACGGACAATCCCGCCGACCCGGGCAATTGGACTGCGGGGGTGTGCGGCAAAGGAATTTGCCGGGGCACGAAATACGGGATCGCCGCGTCATCCCATCCCAGCCTCGATATTGCCAGCCTGACCCTGGAGCAGGCGCAGACTATCTACCGCGACACTTACTGGACTCCTATTCAGGCAGATGCGCTGCCGAAGCCTTTATCGCTCCTCGTGTTCGACGCTGCGGTAAATTGTGGCGTCAACCGGGCGGTGGGATGGCTGCAGGCAGCGAGTGGTTGCGCAGTTGACGGCGTGTTGGGGCCGCAGACCCTCGCTGCGATCGAGGCGCAGCCTGGAGATGGGGCTGACCTATGTGCCGAGTTTCAAGCCCAGCGGCTGACATGGATGGCGAGCCTCTCCACGTGGCGCATCTTCGGTCTAGGCTGGGCTCGCCGTCTCTGCCGATTGCCCTATCTCTCAATTACATTCGGAGTTCCCTGATGGGCGCCCTCATCCCGCTTGCACTCACAATAGCTCCCGAGATCGGGCGATGGCTGTTCGGCGACGAAGCCGAAACGACGGCCACCGCCGTATCCCACGCCGTCGAAACAGTGACCGGTACAGTTGACGCCGATGCAGCCACCGCTGTTTTGCAAAAAGACCCGGCCGCGGCGACGCAGCTTCGTATCCAGTTGGCCCAGATCGCGGCCGACCGGGAGCAAAATAGCCACACTGCCGATCTCGATCAGCTCAAGGCCGCCTTTCGCGACACGGCGGATGCCCGCAGCCAGACTGTGACGCTTGCTGACCAGAAAGCAGCGATTGCCTGGTCGGCACCTGTCATTTCCGCCGTGGTGCTACTGACATTTGGCGGTGTCGTGGGCGTGGTGCTACTGGACGGTATGCCGACCGGCAACGAAACAGCGGCCAATATGCTGCTGGGTACATTGGCGGCCATGGCCACCTCTGTCGTTAGCTACTGGGTTGGAAGTAGTGCAGGGAGCGCTCGCAAGGACGATCGCCTGGCCCAATCAGGGAAGTGATCCTGCCAGTTACAGTTTCGCACATTACGCCACACGCCTAGCACGTCGAGGGCGCTACGAGTTGCTCCTCAAGGAGCGAGCGATGAGCCACGGCACCCTAATCACGCGTCTTCTGTTTGGTGCCAGCACCTTGGCGATGCTGGGCTGCATAACGGCGGCCTGCGCGCTCGGTTAGGCGGACGTCGCTCGCCCTCGTGATATCCCGGCGATGTCGGAGGTGTTTCCAACCCGGTCAAGCAGTAGCTGGCTGCGGACCTACTTCGTAGGCGCGTAGCCGTTCGGAGTTGCTCAGACGACCACCTTAGACTATTCCACCACCGGGACGACACAAAGACATCATAATGCTGCCTAGAGTCGCGGCCGTCACAATGGCCTACAACGAAGCGGTGTTCTTACCGATCTGGGCGCGCCACTACGCACGCCAAGTAGGCGCGGATCAATGTTATGTCGTGGATCACGGTTCCACGGAAAAGCTTAGCTTACCGCCGGGCATGAATAGCATCAGGATACCGCGGTCGCCTCATGACGATCAGCGGCGGGCGGATTTCGTTTCGGATCTCACGACCAGTCTTCTTAGGTATTACGACTGGGTCATCTACACCGACGTCGACGAACTTGCGATTGCGGATCCAAATCATTCCCGAGATTTGCCGACCTTTTGTAGTGCCGCAGGCACACCGGACACGGTTACGGCAATCGGGTTCGACGTCCAACATGTTCCAGCGATCGAAGCTACGCTGGATCCCAAGTTGCCGATTGGTGCCCAACGAGGCTGGGTACGTTTCACCAGCGCCATGTGCAAGCCTGTCCTGACGAAACAGTCCTTGAGATGGTCACCCGGCTTCCACTGCTCCGAGCACACGCCGAGCTTCGGCAGGCTATACCTGTTCCACTTGCATTGGGCGGACCTATCGCTGGGCCTGAGCCGTCTTCGTAAGACGCGAGAGATGCCGTGGGCTGACGAGAAATTTGGCAGTCACCAGCGGGTGACCGACGCTGACTGGACTACTTTGTTTCAGGGGATGGCAGACCTCCCTCGCCGCTCCGACGTCACATTGGACCCCGGCGAGACACCCACGAGAGATTGGATCGAGCGGACCGAGAAAAGTGGTGCAGCGCGAACCGGGCAGATGTTCACGATCGATTTAGGGCTGAACTCGGCGGAACTATGGCGTATCCCTGAGCACTTTCGCGCCCGCCTGTAACAGGCTAGGTCAGGCCCATGGCCAACGATAGCGCGGGTATGCTCCGCAATTTCTGGTATATCGCTTCGGCAGCCCGGGCGGTGTCAAAGGGCAAGACACAGCCAGTAACCGTGCTCGGTGAGGAGCTGTTGATCGGGCGTAAGCTCGATGGGACCGTATTTGCCTACTCGGATAGATGTCCGCACCGTGGGATGCCCATGCGACACGGGACGTTCGACGGTTGCAGTCTGCGATGCTGCTATCACGGCTGGGCGTTTTCCGCAGAGACCGGCGATTGCACCGAGGTTCCCGCCCTCGCTGAAAATGATCCGACAAAGCCGGGCCGGTTCCATCTTCGTTCCTTCCCGTGTCGGGAAGTGCAGGGAAACATCTGGGTGTTCATTCCAGCCGGCCGGAATGTCCCGGACCAGTTGCCGCCAGTTCCCCAGGTGCCTGGATTCGAGGGCGTCTCACCGCAGATATCCACCACGATGCGGTTCCCGTCCAACGCTGAAATCGCTGCTTATGGCTTCTGCGACCCGGCGCATCCTGCCTTCGTCCACACGTCTCGATGGTGGAAATCCAAGGACGGTTTAAGGCTGAGGCCGAAGTCAAAGGATTTCGAGCCGGTCGAGCACGGCTTCCGGATGAAGACCCATGTGCTGAATGGCGGCGCACGTCCTTACCGCCTGCTGGGCACAGACGTGCGAGTGGACGTGATGGTCGGCCTGCCCGGTCTGCGCATAGAACACATCAGAGGAACTCGCCACTCCGCTTGTGTCCTTGCGGCAGTGACGCCCGTTACCGCTACAGAGACAGACGTGCACTACTGCGTCTATTGGACGATCCCATGGCTAGCGCCACTGCGTCCGCTTGCGGCATACATGGCACGCGACTTTTTACGGCAGGACCTAGATATGGCTGCCAAGCTCTCGCACGGCTCGGTCACTCCACCGATGCTCTTTGTCGGAGACGCCGATACCCAAATAGCGTGGATGATACGGCTCAAGCGTGAGTATATGTCCAGCCAAGCTGAAGGTCGTCAGTTTGAAAATCCGCTGATCGAGCAAACCCTGCACTGGAAGAGTTGAACGGCAGGGAACCCCTATCGTCCCGCTCTCGTTTGCTGACCGGAGGCGACCATGGGACTGATTGAGAACTCTGCGCTGGGTGCTTTTTGGATGGTGCGACACCACACGGAGCGCCTTTGCGCAAACTTGACTGCTGAAGACCAATGTATTCAGTCGATGCCAGACGCAAGTCCTGCAAAATGGCACAGGGCGCATATGACATGGTTTTTCGAGCAGTTCATCCTTCAGCCCCATGCCGCCGGCTACAAACCGTTCAGTCCGCAGTTCAGCTATCTATTCAATTCATACTACGAAGCAGTCGGCGCTAGGCAGCCAAGGTTTGCCCGCGGCATGATCACACGCCCGAGTGCGGACGAAGTCACTGAATACCGCGCACATGTCGATTCCGCGATGGCCGAGCTTCTGAGCAGCGGCGCTGATGTCGGTGCCCTGCTCGGGTTAGGCCTTCAGCACGAGCAGCAGCATCAGGAATTGCTGCTGACCGACATGCTGCATGCGTTCAGTCAGAACCCTCTCAATCCAGCGGTTCTCCCAGGCTGGAAGCCTCCGAGTCCTGCCACCGTGCCCGACCGCTTCGTGGGTTTTGAAGGCGGCCTCGCCACGATTGGCCATGCCGGTGATGGATTTGCGTTCGATAACGAAGGTCCTTCGCACCAAGTCTATCTACAGCCATTTACCGTGGCGAACCGTTTGGTTCGAAACTCTGCATGGCTCGATTTCATGGCTGACGGCGGCTACTCGACGCCGGCGTTGTGGATGTCGGAAGGGTGGACGACTGTCCTGGAGCGTGGCTGGAACGCTCCCCTGTATTGGGTCAAGCGCGACAGCGACTGGAGGACACTGACCCCGGCCGGTGAGCAGGCGGTCGATCCAACCCAACCAGTACGCCACGTGAGTTGGTATGAGGCAGACGCTTTTGCCCGTTGGGCCGATGCTCGGCTGCCGACGGAGTTCGAGTGGGAACACGCAAGTGAAAGCCCCGATCTGTACGAGACGATGGATCATGTTTGGCAATGGACTGGAAGTGCCTACCTGCCCTACCCGGGCTTTCGCCCTCCGAGCGGGGCGATTGGCGAATATAATGGCAAGTTCATGATCAATCAGATGGTGCTTCGGGGCAGTTCCTCGGCCACACCGGCCGGCCATAGTCGGTCGAGTTACCGGAATTTCTTCCACCCTGACCGACGTTGGCAGTTTTCTGGCTTACGGCTCGCGGAGAGCCTCTGATATGTTCGACGATTCCCTTGTGAAGACAGACCCTCTGACCAACGAAATCCTCGCTGGTCTTAGACAGCCGCAGAAGACGCTTCCAACGAAGCTCCTCTACGATGTCGAGGGCTGTCGGCTATTCGGCCAGATCACTGAGTTGCCTGAGTATTATGTAACTCGCTCCGAGAGAGGGTTACTTCAGAGGGTCATGCCTGAACTTCCGCGGCTAGCGAATGGGGTCGTCGTGGAATACGGCGGCAGCGATGAGTCGAAGGCGCTCCCAATTGTCGACCACATTGGTGCGACCGCATACCTTCCGATCGATATCGCGGCCGAAGCGTTGCAGGATGTGAAGCAGCGGTTGGCGTCAGCACGACCGGATCTTACGGTTGACCCGATTGCGACGGATTTCCTGCTTCCCTTCGCTCTTCCGGCATTCACGTCGGGTCGTAACAAGTTCGGGTTCTTCCCGGGATCGACCGTGGGCAATTTGGATCCCGTTGCCGCTGTTCGATTTCTCCGGGAAGCAAGACATACGCTTGGACTTGGAGCGAAATTCCTGGTCGGCGTAGATGTGAGGAAAGACTCGTCGATTTTGATCCCTGCCTATAATGACGCCCAGGGTGTCACAGCAGCTTTCAACCGAAACCTACTGAGTCACGTGAATCAGCTTGTTGGCTCGATGTTTGATCCCTGGAGCTTTGATCACCAGGCTATATGGAACAGCGAGCAATCACGAATAGAGATGCATCTCGCAAGTCGTGAGGCACAGACGGTGCAGGTAGCCGGAGAGTATTTCCATTTTGCCGCCGGAGAGACGATCCATACCGAGAACAGCTATAAGCATACCGTAGATGGATTTACCGCCATAGCTGGTGTTGCTGGCTGGAGCTCGGAAGATGTTTGGACTGACGAACTATTCTCAATCCATCTGCTCGTAGCGAGGGAGGCGACGGAATGAAGGCCCATTTCCTAATTGTTTGCGCAACCGTTGTAGGCTCGGTTTCAGCGCTTGCTCAAACGGTGCAGTCCCCTGGATCGGGGATTACCACCTCACCCGATCGCGCGAGCCCGACTACGGCTCCGTCAGCCAATTCACCCTCGGTTATCCATCCGGGCAACCCGGACCCCGGCATGGCAGTGCAACCTCCCGCCAGTGGGATGACACCGATAGTGCCACCCCCCGGCTCTGCCTCAAACAATCCAACGGTGATACCGAAATAGTAATTTAGGCAGGCTTCGCATCCCGCAATTCGCGTCGTGGGGTCTGCGCGTGTTCTCCTTGATCGGACAACCGATCTGGGAACTCACCTAAGTTCTCCTGGATCGACGCCTCTTCGACGGCCTGACCGAAGATCACGCTCGGATCATCGATGTCGGGGACTGCGAGTTGGCCAGTTTGCCGGCTATCTTCCATCCCGACCAGCTCCCTCGCACGTTCCCAATACTCGAGATCGTTCCCGTGCGGGCCGCCGTCGGCTTGCCATAGTTCGTAAGCGCGCTCCCGGATGCGCTCGTCCCGGGCGGGATCATCTTCTAGGGGGTTGTTAGACGGCGGCATTGGCTTTCTCCTTCACCGACATAAGCGCCTCGACCGATGCTGAGTTCATTCCAACGTCGTTCAGTGGGACACTCGCCAGATCGTTCCATTGCCGTCCTCGCTCACCAACAACGAGCCATCACGCAAGATCGTGACGCCGACTGGTCGCGCCCAGACAGCATCATCGTTCGCCACGAAACCTGTCATGAAGTCCTCGTACTCTCCCGTCGGTATCCCATCCCGAAATCGCAGGCGAACCACCTTGTATCCAGTCCGCCGTCCGCGGTTCCAGCTACCGTGCAATGTCACGAAGCCATTCCCGTCATAGTCCGGGGGGAAGGACGAGCCGGTATAAAACGCGATGCCGAGTGGCGCCGAGTGTGGCTGGATCAGAACATCGGGCAAGCTCACGCGCTTGGCCAAGTCAGGCCGCTCGCCTCTGTGACGTGGATCTTCGTGGTCGCCGATGTAATACCAAGGCCAGCCGTAGAACGCGCCGGGCACCACGTGAGTCGCGTAGTCTGGCGGTAGGTCATCGCCCAGCCCGTCCCGCTCGTTGGTAACGCACCACAGTGCGGCAGTTTTCGGCTCAGTTGCGAGTCCGACGCAGTTGCGAATACCCGAGGCCACGACCTCGAGCGCTCCACCTTCGGGAGAGAATCGAAATACCGCCGCACGCCCCGCCTCATCGCCGCTTGCAACACCCGCCGCGGCCGCCGTTGCAGCGTCATCGATATGGCCTCGCATACCCCGAGCGATATTGGAGGCTGAACCAATCGAGACGAACAGCGACGATCCATCCGCCGAAGCCGCCAAATCCCTGGTCCAGTGCCCGCCCTCGGGAAGGTGCGGGATGATGACTTCCGGTGGGCCCGCCGGACCTATCCGGCCGTCATACGGGTAGCGGACAATGCGTGATGTTTCGGCCACATACACGTATCGGGGCTTCGATGGCGGCCAGAACGCGATGCCGAATGGTTGGTCCAAATTCGTGGTGAACACGGTCGAACCACCTGGATGATCCGCCCCCATCTGCGGTCGCCACACCAGGATACGGCCTGCCCCGCTCTCAGCGAGAAAAACGTCTCCGTTCGGAGCCGTCCGTAGCACGCGAGGCGTATCCAACCCAGTCGCCCATAGCTGGACCTTGAAGCCTTCGGGCACCACGGGCATGGCGCCAGCGGGGCGTGGTATCACGCGGGGCCCGCGGCTTGCGGACGGTGTCGCAGATGGCGGGGGTAAGTCCGCTTCCGTGAGATGCCGGACCACGCCGGGTGCGTCGGTTCGCCAATCGCCGTACGCAGCATTACCCTGCCGCGCAGTCTCTGCTCTGACGGCTCCGGACGCCACGAGGGCGGCAGCGAGGACGAACTTCATGTCCGGACCATACCACGCAGCGCGAGAACTGGCATTCTCGAGCACTATCATGGCGAACAACAATCCGTCTTAAGATGGATGGTTCGCGGGACCAAGAAGCCTTATGGAATGGAGGCATAAAGGGGCGACAATGGTGGATACCGCGCTGTTCAGCAGCTTTCACAGACCCAGGTCGCCGCTCGGCGTACCAGGCGACGATGTGCCGGGTGCGGCAACCACCACCACAGACCAGGTTGACCCGACGCGTCCTGAACCATCTGCTTCCGATCTGGAAGCACCAGAGCCACCGGCCAACGTCGATCTCGAAGCCGAGATACAGTCGGACACTGCCCAGCTTCCGGCGGAGCGCCCTAGTCAAGATGTTCCCGGCGCCGACTGGGTCGACCTCTCGGCCATCCCACTCGAATGCGATCAGCTTGGCCTAGCCAACCCAGCCGTCATCACCCTGGTCGCCCACCTCCCTGGCTCCGAGGCGATCCCGCTCGAGGCCGCAACGGATGGTATTTACCGCCCACCCAGCTTCCGCCCGGCGCCGTGGAGTGGCTTCGCCTACGACCAGGCCAGTGATGCGCTTTCCGGTCTGGCGGCGGGTACTCGGATCCTCACCGCCCGTGGCGAGGTCGAGGTCGAACGGCTGATGCCCGGTGATATCGCCCTAACACTCCGCAGCCCGGCCTTGCTGCCAATCTCCTGGATCGGACGTAGCCTCGCGACCGCCCATCCGATCCGCATCGAGCCGGGCGCACTCGGCCCGGATGTCCCGCGACGTGCGATTTGTCTTGGGCCCGAGCAAGCCGTCTTCATCCAGCCCATCCCCGTACCGGCACGCACCCTCGTGAACGGGACAACCATCCGGGAGATGGAAGCGGGGACGTCGGACCTGTTCCATGTCGACGTTGGCCGTGCGGAGGTGCTCTTTGCCGAGGGCATTCCGCTGTCCAGCAGTCATCGCGCAGGTCTGCACACCGGATGATCCGCGAGCCAGTTGGTCTATTCGCCGACGACGAGGCAGTCATGTTGGCCGATCTTGCCCAGCTCACGCCGGAACCCATGGCTTTGGGATCCATGCTGGCTGGCCTGGGCTATGAGTTGCACACGTTCGGCGGCGGGCTTTTCGCACCCGGAGACGCGCCTCGTCCAGACTCGCCCGTGCTGCTGTTTCCGCTCTACACGCGATCCGGGCTCGCGATCCGCAAACGGGAGCTGGTGGGCCGGTACATCAGCCGGAGCGGCACGGTGGCTGCGGGCCTGTCCGCATTGCGTTCGGTAAATCGGCGGCCCCCACTGCTATTCTTAATGCAGCGGCAAGATCCCCCTGACGGGATCAGAACCGAGCAGATCATCAGTCTCGAAGGCGGCGTCGTTCCCCGGATCTGGCGTCACTGCTTTGGCCGCTTCGACGTTTTGGTGCGGATCAGCAGCCAGCAATCCCACCCGGGCCTCTCCAATACGGCCACCAATGCAATCGAGATCGCAGTGCCAGTCCTGCAATCGCTCGTGCACTTGAAGGCAGACATCAAACAGCGCGCCGCACAGCACGGGTTGTTTTCCGACGCCCCTCTCCAGCCCCGCCTGACGATCAGCGCAGCCCATGGCGGCTCGAGCGGGTCCGTGCTGCCCACGGTCTTCGACATCCTGGTAAGCCGCCGCTACGACCCGGCCGAGGCGGTCGATACAGCACTCGACGAGATCAAAGCCGTGGTCTTCGCAGCGGCTGCCCGAGCTCTGCGGATCGAAGTCGCCATTACCGAGAATGAGCCTCCCGTGCCGGATCCGGATGCAGGACGGCGCAGTCGGGAGGAAAATGCGCTTGCCGCCGGGTGGGGATGGCCGCAGGTCCCGTTCTGCAGTTCCAGCGTGCTCGTCCCCGGCGCCAGGGTTCTTGGCGGGTTGGAGCGCCCAGACCACGACCCTGGTTCGGAGGAGGCATCCACGACACTCGACGAGATGACGGCACTGGCTCGTACCCTGCGCGCCTTGCTGCTCGACAGCTAAGGCGGGGACGGTTGCACTCGATGGATCTTACACCTACTCCCTGGGGTATGACCCGTATGCTTCGCTCGAGCTGGCTGCCCGTCATCGCCGCTTGTGCCTGTTGCTCGTGGGCGATGCCTGTCATGGCGCAAAAGGGCGTGCCACCAACCTCAGTACTGGTTGGCGGCCACGCGATGGCATCCGACCACGACATCGTCGACAACTTGTCTTGGTCCGGGGAAGACACGGTGTGCGTCCGTCGGCTGCGCACCGCAGGCATGCTCGATGCTTTGCAGGGGCACGGCCCGTTTACCGTCTTCGCGCCGACGGATGCAGCGTTCCGGCGACTAGCGCCAGGAGTGCTCGACGGATTGGAACATCCGGAGAACCGTCCGGCTCTCGTGGCGCTGCTCTCCATGCAGATCCTGCCCGGAAACTTCTCCTCCGCGCGGCTTCGCTACCTCCTGCGCAACAACAAGGGCCAGGTCGACATCGACACCGTGAGCGACGCCAAGCTGACCGTGACGACGAACGGCCCGGCAAACCTGATGCTGCGTGATTCGAAGGGCGATACTGCCGACATCTCGGTCTACGACGCCAAACAGTCGAACGGAGTCGTCTACGTCACCGACCAGGTGTTGCTGCCGGGCTGATCGGCACCAATCGACCCCCAAACAGAACGGCGCCGGTCGGAGCACCGGTCGGCGATCCCCCGGCCGGCTCGTCGGACACCAGCAACTGCTCCTCGGCGGAAGCGCGCTGCGCGGGTGAAATGGTGGTCTGGCCGGCCGGCAAGACACCCAACGGGATCGGCGCTGTCGCACCCTGCGGCACCGCCCAGAGTTCATAATCCCGACCCGCAGCTGCCGGCGCGCCACCAAGGTTCGTTACGGCAATGCTGCCATCTGGTCGCGTTTCGGCAAGAAACCGCGCCGGGCTAGCGAGTGGCGCCAACGCCGCGGCAAACCGTGCGGGCTCGACTACCGGGTTTGCTGGGCGGGGCAAGAAGGCGAACAGCGCCAATCCAGCCGCGATCGCCAAGGAAAGTCCCGTCGTCAGCTTCCACACGCCACTGCCCGAACGCATCCGGCGCGGAGGCTCGACGCCGATCGCCAAGGCAAGGCGTGCCCAGAGTGCTGGCGGAGGTCTCACCGCCGGAACCAGTTGTCCGAGCGCACTGAGCCGGTCCTGCCAAGTGACGATCTCGGCAGCGAACACCGGATCGCGGGCAGCCTGCGCTTCGGCCTCCCGCATCTCCGCCAGGTCCAGGCTGCCGAGAGCATATTCGGCGGCCAGTAGCATGGGGTCGTCCTCGGTGCCGCTCATGCCGAGCCGCCCGCGATCCGCTCCAAACATGCCCGGAGCACAAGCAACGCTCGACGGATCGATGACTTCACTGTGCCAAGCGGCTGCCCGACGCGGGTTGCGATCTCGCTCTGGGTCAGCCCCTCGATGAAGGCGAGCACCACCAGGCGTCGACGGGAGGCTTCCACCTCATCCAAGCACGTGACCAGCGCGGCGCTTTCGGCCGTGTGGACCATCTGGCTCAGGACGTCGGGGCCTTCGTCGACGCGCTCGGGTATCTCGACCCCCGTTATCTCCCGAGCCTGCTTGCGAGCGATGTCCAGCGCCCGGTAGCGGACCAGGCTGACGAGCCAACTCTCCGCGTTGCCACGGGCGGGATCATAGCGTTCGGCATTGCGCCACACTTGCAGCATTGCATCGTGAACGGCGTCGGACGCCAACGCCTGGCTTCGTGTTATCCTTAGCGCAACGCCGTACAGCCGCGCCGACTGGGCATCGTATAGCGCCCGAAACGCCTTTGCGTCGCCCTGACCGCAGCGGAACAACAACTCGCCGGTCTGCGAACTCGCACCATCGGCGACAACCTTCAGTCGACTCCGTGATGCGACAGGCATGCTGGAACGAGCATTACCCGCTACAAACCCGAGCATCAAGCCGGTCGCGAGCGTTGCGGCTGCCATTCGGGTCCCTCCTCGTAAGATCCATACCGACCTTACGAGGCAGAGCCCAACTTGGATGCGAACAAATCGCCTGTGTCCGTCGCGATGACGCTACAACACAAATATAGCGAGACCAATTATCGATATTTACTCGCAATTAACAGCCAATAACGGCACGGAGCTAGTTGTCACTATAGTGCCTTTGCTGCCTCCATTACCTCGGCAGCATGTCCCGGTACCTTCACTTTTCGCCATATCCGGACGATCTTACCTTCCTTGTCGATCAGGAATGTGGACCGATCTATCCCCATGTACGTCTTGCCATACATCGACTTTTCGCCCCACGAGCCGTACGCCTCAGCAACCCCGGAGCTATCGGAGGCTAGCGGGAAACTGAGTGAGTATTTCTCGGCGAACTTCTCGATCGGCTTCATGGCGTCCTTGGACACGCCGATCACCTCGATGCCGATGTGGCCGAGTTGCGGCAACGCCTCCTGGAACGCGCAGGCTTCCTTGGTGCAACCCGGGGTGTCGGCCTTGGGGTAGAAGTACAGCACGAAGGGGCGGCCCTTCATCGCCGCAAGTGCCACGGTGCGGCCCCCGGTTGCCGCCATGCTGAACTCCGGCGCCTGGTCGCCTTCCTTCACCCGATCACTTTCCGTCGCGCTCATCGATCGATCCTACCCGGCTGTTGAAAACCGCCCGTACGCCGGCGGCAACGCGATCGATCCTGCCACGAAGCGACTGGGCGTCACAGTCACCGACCGCTTCGAGCAACGTGTCCAAAGCGGTGTCCGGAAGCTCCGGCGGCGGGCGCGGGCCGACCGTAATGCGCAGCAAGCCCTGGATCGTGCGCCATAACCGATCGGCTTCCCGCAGGATAGCGGCCTCGTCCGCGGTCAATGCCCCGGCTGCAGCCAATCGCTCGACCGCAGCGCGGATGGTCTGCGCCGGCCGTGCCAAGGGCGTGAGAAGCAGCCCCGTCTGCACCACGAACTCCACCTCGACCTGGCCGCCTGGCATCAGCTTGACGTCCCAAGGGCCATGGGCCGGCAGATCGCGCAGCATGCGGACGCGCATCGCCGTTGCGTCCGGGCGCAGCGAAGCCGGATCCGCAGCATCCATGGCGGTAACCAAGGCGGCCTCGATCGCACGGCACAGGTCAGGCGGCCCAGCGACCACCCGGGCGCGCGTCAACGCCATCCGCTCCCACGTCCAGGCATCGGTCTCGTGATACCGTCGAAACGACGCGAGACTGACGGCCACCGGCCCCTTATTGCCGGAAGGCCGCAGCCGCATGTCTACCGCATACAGCGCGCCATCCACGCCCGGCGCGGTCAGCGCGGCGACCACGGCGTGGGCCGCCCGTATATAGTACTGGCTGGCCGGCAGCTTACGCGGGCCGTCGCTTTCCCCGGCGTCCAGGGCATGGTCATAGACCAGCATCAGGTCGAGATCGGAGCCGGCCATCATCTCCCGGCCCCCCGCCTTACCGAGCAGCACCACCGCCATGCCCCCGCCCTCGACTGCCCCATAGCGCTCGGCATGGCCGGCCAGCACACGCGGCAGCAGCACCGTCAGCGCCGCATCCGCCAACGCCGTCCGTTGCAGCCCGGCAGCGTCTACGTCCAGGCGCCCCTCCATCTGCGCCACGGCTAAGCGAAACTCCTCCGACCGGACTGTCCGGCGTACGATCGCCGTCGCATCGTCGAGTGCCCTCGCGTCGCCGAGCTGGGACTGCAGCAGGGCCTCCGGGTCTGGGGTCACCCCATCCGGCGCGAGTAGTCCCTCGAGGGCCGCCGGCACCTGCGCCAGGTGATCGGCCAGCGAAGGGGCCGCGCCCAGCACGGCCGCGATACGGTCCAACAGGATCGGCCGGCGCTGCAGCAGCGAGAGCAGTTGCACCCCAGCCGGCAACCGGCTCAGGAGCGTGTCGGCACGGGCGAAGGCGATGCCGGGCTGACGTTGCGCGGCCAACGCCCGCAGCAAGCCTGGCAACACCGCCTCCAGCAACACGCGGGCCCGCTCGGACCGGAACGCACGCAAACCGCCGGCGCGCCAGGACCGAACGGCCGCCTCGACCCGCTCCGGCTCGGTGAACCCCATGGCACGCAAGCCATCCTGCGTCAGGCAGACCTGATCGAGCGTGTCCGGCATCTCGAACAGGTGGGCATCGTAGTGGCGCACCCGGTCCAAATGGCCGACCAGGACGTCCGCAAAGGCGCGTCCGTTCTCGTAGCCCATGAACCGAGCAAACCGCTCCACCCCAGCCACATCGGACGGCAGCGTATGGGTTTGCCGGTCCGCCACCATCTGCAGGCGGTGCTCGACCCGGCGCAGGAAGCGGTAGGCATCCAGCAGTTCGTCGGCCGTCGCCCGCGCCAGGTGCCCGGCGGCGACCAGTGCCTCCAAGGCACCTTCCGTGGTAGGCTCCCGTAGCGCGGGGTTCCGCCCGCCCCACACCAGCTGCATCGTTTGCGTAGCGAACTCGACCCCGCGGATACCCCCCTGTCCCAGCTTCACGTCATGCCCGGCGATCCGCGCCACCGGGTCCGGGGCCTCGCTGAGGGCGGTTGCGTGGTGGTCGTCCATGCGGCGCTTCATGGCGCGGATGTCGGACACAGCCGCGAAATCCAGATGGCGGCGCCAGACGAACGGCCGTATTTCGCGCAGGAAACGCTCGCCCAGGGCACGGTCCCCAGCCACGGGCCGTGCCTTGATCATGGCGGCGCGTTCCCAGTTCTCTCCCATGCTCTCATAGTACGTGAGTGCGGTGGGGAGACTGACCGCTGGCGGCGTGGCTGCCGGGTCGGGACGCAGGCGGAGATCGGTGCGGAAAACGTAGCCGTCCGCATCCCGTGTCTCCATAAGGGTGCAAATCTCCCGCGTGATTCGGGTGAACACCGAACCGAGCCCATCTGCGTTAGAGGCGTGACGGTCGGGGTCGTAGATCAGAACGAGGTCGATATCGCTGGAATAGTTCAGCTCGTGCGCGCCCAGCTTGCCCATGCCCAGCACCACCAGGCCACACTCGGCCAGGAGGCGACGGCCGCGTGCAAGGCGCAGCGCTCCGCGGCGGCCTGCTTGAAACAGACTGTGGGCAAGGCTCGCGTCCAAGGCGGTTTCGGCCAGCGCGGACAGCGTCTGCGTGACCTGCTCCAGCGCCCAGATGCCGCCGATGTCGGCCACCGCCGCTGCCAAGGCCACGCGTCGTTTGGCCCGGCGCAACGTCGCAGCCAGGGTCGCGCGATCCGCCACGAGGGGCGTGGACGCGATCTCCCGCAAGGCCGTTCGCACCACGGCGCCGGGGCCATCCCGCCACAAGCGGCGCAGGCAGACCGCTTCCCGGATCGCAAGGTCCGACAGATAGGGGCTGTTGCCCCCCAGTGCCCGGAGCATCGCCGCCATAGCCGGCCGCTCCAGCATGCGGGTCTCCGCCTCACCCTGGTCGGCAAAGCGTTCGAGCATACGCTCGGCAGCACCCGGGTCGGCGGGAGCAGGCCAGGTCGCGGTCAACAGCCTCGCTTCGTCCATACGCAAGCCTCCACCGTCGCGCGCCGATCGGTCAACTCGTGCTAGGAGCCGGCCGCGCCGCGTCCAGGTTGGCGACCTGGGTGTTGGCGGTCGTGTTCGGCGTTGTCGTGCTGACACTCGTCGCAGCCGGCGCCCTCGCCTGGCGTTTGTCTGAGGGTCCGCTGGATATCACGCGCCTGACCACCCAACTGTCCCCGCTCGTGGCACCCGGCTTCACGGCGGCCAAGGTGACGGTGGCGCTGGTCCCCGCCCCCGGTGGACACGCCGTTCGCTTCGCCATCACGGACGGCCAACGCCAGGCAGAGCAGAGTGACCCGGCCCAGTCCGTCCGCAGCGCGATGGTGAGCCTGGCCCTTGCGCCGCTCCTGACCGGTCGCCTGGAGCCGACCGATATCGCATTGGACGGGCTTCGCTTGCATCTCGCCGCATCCCAACTCGGGGGCGATCATGCCGACACCTCGGCCAGCAAGAACCCGGCTCGCCTACTGAGCCGTTTGCAGCACCTCACCGTCACGGACGCCCAGGCCGATATCGCAGACAGCGGTCTCGGACAGAGTTTGACAGTGCAGGACGGCAACGCCGAGGTCACCCGCGACCCGGACGGAGTTCTGCAGGCGCATGCCACCGCCGCCGCGTCCTCCGGCGGAGCTACGACAAAGGCAGAAGCGCAGGCGAGCTATGGCGCATCGGGCGGGCAAGTCGACGCGACCCTGCCTGCGCTCAACCCGGCAACACTCGCGCGCGCCATCCCAGCCCTTGCGACCGGCAGCGCGCTCGACGCCACCGTCGCCCTGCATGTCCACGCCGCCTTCGGGCCCGGCTTCGAGATCCAAACCGCCAGCGTCCATGCGGAAGCCGGGCCGGGCAGCGTGCAACTTCCAGCCAAAGGCGGCGGCACCAGCCCGGGCCGCTTTACCTCAGCCACACTCGATGCACAGGGAACGCCGGCCAAGATCACGGTGCAGGGCCTACGGCTCGTCCTGACGCCCCCCTCGGGCAGTCCACCCTCCACGGTCGTGCTGTCAGGCACGCTGGATCGGTCAGCCGGACATTTCACGGCCCACCTGGGCATCGACCTCGACCATGCCGCCTTCGCCGATCTTGGCTCGCTCTGGCCCGAGCGCGTCGGCGGCGATTCGCGCATTTGGCTGACGCAGAACCTGACGGCTGGCACCGCGCATGACGGGCATTTCACCCTGACGCTGACCGGTGCGGAGACCGGCGACGATCTGGACCTGACCCAAGCCGGCGGCTCGATCACAGCCGACGACGTGACGATCTGGTGGCTCCGCCCGGTGCCGCCTGTGACGCACGCCCATGCGGTGCTGGAGTGGCAGACGCCGGACGTGGCGCTTATCACGGCCACCGGTGGCCGTCAGGGAGCGATCGAGGCAAAGACCAGCAGCGTCCGGATCACCGGGCTTGCCGGCAACGATCAGGTCGCCTTCATCGACGCCGATCTCGGCGGCTCGCTGAACGACGTGCTGACCTTGTTGAAGAACCCGCGGCTCCAACTCCTGAGCAAACGCCCGCTCGCCTTCACCTCACCGTCGGGCGCGGTCAATGCCCATCTGTCCGTCCGGCTGCCGCTGGAGGGAAAGGTTAGCATCGACCAGGTCGCGATCCATGCCAACGGGCAAGTCGCCAACACCCATTTGGGCAACGTGGCAATGGGACGCGACTTGGATCAGGGCCAGATGGCGTTCGACGTGACCAACGACGGTTTGACCATCAATGGCCCGGCGCAGTTCAGCCATATCCCAGCCCAACTAGGGGTTCAGATGGACTTCCGCGATGGCCCCAAGACGCAGGTGCTGCAGCACGTCACGGCCAGCTTGCGCCTCGCCAAAGCCGACGCGGACAAGGCTGGCCTCGGTTACATCGGCCTGGACGCCGGAGCGCTCGCCGCCGCGGTCGACTATGCCGAGCGCCGGGATGATACCGCCACCGTGCAACTGGACGTCGACCTCAAGGACGCCAAGTTCATCACCTCGCTCGGCTGGTCGAAGGCTGCGGGGGCACCGGGCCATGCCAAGGCGACGATAACCCTGGATCACGGCCGGCTCGTTGGCCTGGACGCCGTGCAAGCCGATGCACCCGGCCTGGCGATCTTGGCGCGGAGCGATCTGGTCGATGGCCGCCCCACCGTGGTGCATCTGGAACGCGGCGAGATCGGCCGCAGCAGCGCCACCGGCACGATCGTGTTGCCGCAGCACGACGGCGATCCCTATCGCATCACGCTCGCTGGCCCTCGGCTGGACCTGGAGGGGCGGTTGACCAGTGCCAACTCTCCGGCCGCCTCCAACACGCCTGCCGAGCCTGGCCGAACCAGTACGCCTTACGCCGTCGATCTGCGGTTCCAGCAAGTGGTGCTGGGACCAAGCCACGAACTCGGGCCGGTCTCGCTCATGGCCGCCGGCGACGGGCGCCACCTGACTTCGGCGCGTCTCTCGATCGCCGGCCAGGAGCGTGCCAAGGCCGAGTTGGTTCGCTCCGGCACCGGACGGCGGCTCGAGGCTTCGGCCGAGAACTTCGGCGCTCTGCTGCGCGATACCGATCTTGCGACGGAAATCGACGGGGGCGTGCTGAAGATCGACGGCACGTTCGACGACCGGCTGGCTGCCAGCCCGTTCAACGGAACCTTCGACCTACGACGCTTCACCGTGCGCGGTGCTCCGGTCGCGGGCAAGTTGCTGCAAGCGCTGACGATCTACGGTATCGGCGATGCGCTTCGTGGACCCGGTCTGGCCTTCGACCGGTTCGAGACACCGTTCCGGCTGGAAGGCTCGATGCTGGACGTCAAGGACGCGCGTGCCTTCAGTTCGTCGCTCGGCGTGACGGCGACTGGCCGGCTCGATTTCGGCCGCAAGACCCTCGATCTGAAGGGCACGATCGTCCCGGCGTATTTCTTCAACTCGTTGCCGGGCCGCATTCCACTGATCGGGGGCATGTTCAGTCCGGAGAAGGGCAGCGGCTTGTTTGCCGCGAACTATGGACTGAACGGCCCGTTGGCGGACCCGTCGATCAGCATCAACCCGCTATCCGCACTGACACCCGGGTTCACCCGGCGGTTCTTCGACCTGTTCAACTGATCGCCCCCTACCGTCTAAATCTCCAGCTTCACGCAGACCGGCACGTGGTCCGAGGTTTGCGGCCAGTCTCTCGCTTCCTTCAGCACGCTGAAGCCGCGCAGGTTCGGGACCAAGTCTGGCGTAACCCAGACATGGTCCAGCCGGCGGCCCCGGTCGGAGCGGCGCCAATCCTGGTTGCGGTAGGACCACCACGTGTACAGTTTTTCCTCTGCAGGCACGAAATGCCTGACCGCATCGTGCCACCCGGCGCGCTGCCAGGCGAGCATGTGGGCCACCTCCACCGGCGTGTGGCTGACGACGCCGAGCAGTTGCTTGTGGCTCCAGACGTCCTGTTCCAGCGGTGCGATGTTCAGGTCGCCCACCAGCACGCCCCGGCGCAGTCCCGGCCTGGCGGCGAACCAGTTGGTGGCCTCGGTGACGAAGGCGAGCTTGTGGGCGAATTTCGGGTTGGCCGCCGGGTCGGGCACGTCGCCACCGGCCGGCACGTAGAAGTCGTGCAGTTCCACCGGGCCGGACGGGATTTGCAGCGAGACGTGCAGATGCCGGCAGTCGCCCTTTTCGCACCAATCGGGCGCGGTATCTTCCGCCAGCAAGGGGATGCGGGACAGGATGGCGACGCCGTTATAGCCCTTCATCCCCCGCCGCGCGACATGCGGGTAGCCAAGTGCGGGCGGCCGGGCATCCGGGAACAGTTCGTCCGGCACCTTCGTCTCCTGCAGGCAGATCACGTCTGGATCGAGCGCCGCGACCAACCGCTCCAGCAGTGGGAGACGAAGGCGGAGTGAATTTATGTTCCAGGTGGCAATGCGGAGCGCGGTCATGGGCGGGCAATGCCGCGCCGTGCCGCGCCGCGCAACCCACGCTTGATTATGTGACGCGTTGGACTAGGTTCGCGCCCAATTCCAAACCTGGGGGGATTTCACGGCTATGTTGCGTAGGCATTTCGGCGCCGCCTTGGCTGGCCTGCTCCTGACCACGGGCGTCGCACGAGCGCAGGAGCCTGTGCAGCTTGGCTCGATCGAGATCCTGTCCGGCCCCAACGCTGCCTATGGCACAGCCATCAAGGGCGGCATGGACCTGGCGCTCGCCGAGGTGAACGCCAAGGGCGTGTTGGGTGGCCGCAAGATCAACCTCAGCATCGAGGACAGCGCCGCCAACAAGGACCAGGCGATCAACGCCGCCCGCAAGCTGATCGGCCGCGACAAGGTGGTCGCCATCATCGGCCCGACCCTGTCCAACGAGATGTTCGCTGTGGGCCCCGTCGCGCAGGAGCGGCACATTCCCATCATGGGCACGTCGACCACCGCCAACGGCATCACGGCGATGGGTGACTACGTGTTCCGCACCTCGCTGCCCGAGAGCGACGTCATCCCGGTTACGCTGAAGAAGGCGCAGGACCGCGGCGTGAAGACGATCGCCCTGATGTACGCCAATGACGACGCGTTCTCGAAGTCCGGCTTCGACGTGATGAAGGCCGCGGCGGAGAAGGCCGGGCTCAAGATCCTCGACATCGAGAGCTTCGGCAGCAAGGACAGTGACTTCTCGGCCCAACTGACCAAGATCAAGCAGCTGAAGCCGGATGCGATCGGCATTTCGGCCCTGGTGGAGCCGGTGTCGGGCGTTCTTCTCGCGGCCCGCCAGCTCGGGTTCGGGCCGGAGACGCTGTTCATCGGCGGCAACGGCAGCAACTCGCCCAAGCTCGGCGAGATTGCGGGCAAGGCGGCGGACGGCTTGCTGGTGGGCAGCCCCTGGTTCGTCGGCAAGGACACCCCGGTCAACGACAAGTTCGTCGCCGATTTCCGCAAGGCCTATGGGCATGATCCGGACCAGTTCGCGGCGCAGGCTTACGACGCGCTGAAGATCATGGCCGCCGCCATCGACCGCGCCGGCGCCGCCGACCCGGTGAAGGTGCGGGACGCGCTGATGCAGACCAAGTTCGACGGCGTGATGGGCCCGTTCTCCTTCACCGCGGGCCGCGACCCGGCCTCCACCGAAGGCGTGGTGGTGCTGGTGATGCAGAACGGCAAGTTCACCATCGCGCCGTGATGTCCTCCAAGCACCTGATTTGTGACGGCACTATCCTTCTCCCTCTCCCCCTGGGAGAGGGCTGGGGTGAGGGCTCGCGCAACCCGCGCATCTAGTCAGATGTTAGCCCAACAACTCGTCAATGGCGTCCTCCTCGGCGCCACCTATGCCCTATTCGCCCTCGGCTTCACGCTGATGTTCGGCGTGTTGAAGGTCATCAACCTCACCTACGGCTTCTACTTTTCCGCTGGCGCCCTGATCGCGTTGTGGCTGGTGCGATCCCTCGGCCTAGGCATCTGGCCCGCCCTCGTGCTCGCCGCAATCGCCTCCGGCACAATCGCGATCGTAGTCGACTGGCTGCTCCTCACCCGCCTTCGTACCGCACGGGCCCCCGAGCTCGCCTCCCTGATGGTGACACTGGGCGCCGTCCTCGCGCTGTATTCCGCGCTGACAGCCTGGCTCGGCTCCGACATCCGTCGCCTGCCGCCTGACGTGATGAACGGCGATGCGCTGCAGTTTGGCCCCGTGCGCGTCACCGAGGCGCAACTGCTCATCCTCGCCGCGGTCATCCTGCTGATCGCAGCCCTGTTCTGGCTACTCCGCCGCACCAAGCTCGGCCTCGCCATCCGCGCCATGGCCGACCGCCCCGATGCGGCCGAGCTCATGGGCATCGACACCGCCCGCGCAGCCGCCATCGTCTCTTTCCTGTCCGGCTGCCTGGGCGGCGCCGGCGGCGTGCTGATCGGCCTGCAACGCAATGCCATCGACCCCTACATGGGCGAGGAGATGATGCTGCGCGGCTTCGTCGTGGTCATCGTCGGCGGCCTCGGGGATATCCGCGGCGCCGTGGTCGGCGGCATGCTGCTCGGCATGGTCGAGGTGCTGACCGCCGGGTATATCGACTCCAACCTCAAGGAAGCAGTCGCCTTCCTCCTCCTCGTCGCCGTGCTCTGGACCAAGCCTTCGGGCCTGTTCGGCCGCGCGGTGACCCGGCGTGCATAAGGCCCCGCAGTGACCATCCCGCCCTGGCTCGACGACTTCCTCTGGACCTACGGCAACCTGGTCCACGCGCTCGGCGTCAACGGCCTGTTAGCACTCTCCATGTACGTTGTGCTGGCAGTGGGGCAACTCTCGCTCGGCCAGGCCGCGTTCATGGGCCTGGGCGCCTACTCCTCCGCGCTGATGACGCTCTCGCTTGGATGGCCATTCTGGGCCGTGTTGCCGCTCTCGGTCGTTGCTCCCGTGTTGTTCGCCCTCGCCATTGGTGTGCCCACGCTGCGGTTGTCCGGCGTCTATCTCGCCATCGCCACCATCGGTCTCGGCGAGGTGCTACGGGCCGTCTACCTCAACGTGGACTTGTTCGGTGGCGCCTTGGGCCTCTCCGGCATCCCCGAAAAGGCTGACAACACCATGATCTATGGCCTGCTCGTGGCGGCGATCGTGGCGTTGTGGCTGGTCGGCCGCAGTGGCATCGGTCGCGCTATGGAGGCTATGCGCGAGGACGAAACCGCCGCCGCCGTGATGGGCGTCAACCTGTTGCGCTACAAAATGGGCGCGCTGAGCGCCTCCGCCGCCCTCGCCGGACTGGCCGGGTGTCTGAACGCGCACGTGTCCTCCTTCATCGGCCCGGGGGAATATGGCTTCGAGCCGGCGGTGACCATCCTGTCCTATGCGCTGCTGGGCGGCATCGCGACGCCGCTCGGCCCCGTCCTGGGCGCCTTCATCCTGACCCTGCTGCCCGAGTTGCTGCGGGACCTGTCCGACCTGCGGCTGGTGCTGAACGGCGTGATCATCGTCGTCGCGGTCTTGTTCCTCCCCGGCGGCCTGCTGCCTTGGCGGTTGAAGCGCCGGGCAGCGTGACCATGCTGCCCGAGGTCCCTGGGGGGACCATGCTGCTCGAGATCACCGGCCTGACCCGGCGATTTTCCGGCCTGCTCGCCGTGGACAGCGTGGACATGAGCGTAGCCCAGGGCGGCATCCACGCCGTGATCGGGCCCAATGGCGCGGGCAAGACGACGCTGTTCAACCTCGTCTCCGGGCTGCTGCCGCCCACCTCCGGGCGCATCGTGTTGGCCGGGCAGGACGTTACCCATTTGCCCGCGCATCGCCGGGCCGCGCTGGGCGTGGCACGCACCTTCCAGAACATCCGCATCTTCGGCGGCATGACGGTGCTGGAAAACGTCCTCACCGGACTGCATGCCACCGCCCGCGCCACCCTGCCCGAAGTGATCGCCCGCCTGCCCCGCTTCCGCCGGCAGGAGCGCGAGGCCGTGGCGCAAGCCCAAGCCGCCCTCGCCCTGGTCGGGCTGAGCGATGCCGCCGGACTCCGAGCGGCCGCCCTGTCCTACGGCGACGCCCGCCGGCTGGAGATCGCCCGCGCGATGGCCGCCAGCCCCCGCCTTCTGCTGCTGGACGAGCCTGCCGCCGGTCTGAACCCGTCCGAGACCACCGCACTCGCCGCCCTGATCCGCACCATCCGCGCGGCCGGCACCACCGTGCTGTTGGTGGAGCACGACATGGGCTTCGTGATGGACATCTCCGACGACGTGACCGTGCTCAGCTTCGGCCGCCGCATCTTCGGCGGTGCCCCGGTGGCGGTGCGGCAGGACCCGGCGGTGATCGAGGCCTATCTCGGCCACAAGGTCGCTGCCAAGCTCGCCGCCGGCGCCACGACCGGAGTGCGCGGCGCATGAAGGGGCTGCGCGTCGAAGACCTCGTCGTGGCCTATGGCCGCACCGTGGCGGTGAAGGGCATCAATCTCGTAGTGGAACCCGGCCAGGTCGTCACCCTGATCGGGGCAAATGGCGCCGGCAAAACCACGGTCATGCGCGCGCTCTCCGGACTGCTGCGCCCCCGGTCGGGCCGGGTGATGTTCAACGGCGCCGACATCGCGGGCCGCCGCGCCTACCGCATCGCCGCCGCCGGGCTGCGCCAAGTGCCGGAGGGCAGGCAGGTGTTCGGCGAGCTCACCGTGGCGGACAACCTGCAATTAGGCGCCTACACGCTCTCCGACCGCGCCGAACTGGGCCGGCGCCGGGATGCCGTGCTCACCCGCTTCCCACGGCTGCGTGAGCGGTTGGGCCAACTCGCCGGCTCCATGTCTGGTGGCGAGCAGCAGATGCTGGCGTTCGGCCGTGCGCTGATGGGGGCGCCGCAACTGCTGTTGATGGACGAGCCATCGATGGGCCTGGCTCCACTGTTCGTCGAAGAGATCTTCAACGCGATCAGCGAGCTACGGCGGGAAGGCGTCACGATTCTGCTCGTGGAACAGAACGCCTCGGCGGCGCTGGAAGTGGCGGACTACGCGTATGTACTGGAGACCGGCCGGATCGTCCTGGAAGGGCCGGCCGCGGACCTGGCCAACGATCCGGCGGTGATGGCAGCTTATCTGGGCGGCCACTGAACGCGGTATCGTGATGTATTCGGTTACATGTCTGCCGCAAATCTGCCACGTCTGTCTCGTATATCATTGCACATGGCGCGGTGGACGTCCCGTTCATCACCCTTCAGTCAGGAGTTCAGCATGAGCCCGAAATTCGGCCTTCTTGTTGCTGTCCCGGTAGCGGTTGGCCTGCTCGCAGCCTCGCCGGCGGATGCATATTGGCGCCGCGGTTACGGTTACCGTGGCGGTTTCGGTGTCGGACCAGCCATTGCCGGGGCGGTCGTCGGCCTTGGCGTGGGCGCGGCCCTCTCCGGTGCCTACGCCCGTCCGTATTACGCACCGCCGCCGGTGTATTATGCGCCGCCGCCGGTCGTATACGCACCGCCGCCGGCATATTACGGCTACCCCGGCTACTACCGCTAGCGGTCAGGTCGATGCCCTCTCTTGCAATGAGAGGGCATCGAGCGTCTTTGCTTAGACGATCGTCGTCCTGACGGTTCCGACGCCTTCGACCATCCCTTCGAGCACATCCCCGCGCTTCGCTGCCGCGACGCCCTCTGGCGTGCCGGTGAAGATCAGGTCGCCGGGCTCGAGACGGACCAGCTTGGACAGGTAGGCGATCACTTCCGGCACGCTCCAGATTAGCTTCGACAGATCAGAGGTTTGCCGAACCTCGCCGTTCACCTTGAGTTCGATCTTGCCCTTGCCCGGATCGATGCCCTTCGCAGGCACGATCGTGCCAATGGGCGCGGATTGATCGAAACCCTTCGCCATGTCCCAGGGCCGGCCCATCTTCTTCGCTTCGCCCTGCAGGTCGCGCCGGGGCCTATCCAGGCCGACCGTGTAACCCCACACATGCTTCAGCGCATCCGCCTCGGCGATATCGGCGCCGCCGGTGCCGATGGCGACGACCTGCTCCATTTCGTGGTGCAGATCCGAGGTCATCGTCGGGTAGGGCATGTCCGCGCCATTGATCACCAGGGCATCGGCCGGCTTGGTGAAGAAGAAGGGCGGCTCCCGATCCGGATCATGGCCCATTTCCCGGGCATGTTCGGCGTAGTTCCGACCAACGCAGAACACGCGGCGGACGGGAAAAGCACCGCCACCGGCAACGGGGACCGTGACCTGCGCGGGCGGTGGGATGACGGTATCGGCCATTCGGTAGTCCTCAGTGATGTGCCCGCCATAATAGCGCCGCACACCGCCGCCGGCCAACCTGCCTAGTCCGCAGCTGCGCCGATCGCTCCTGTGACTGCCCCGGCATGAGCCCGCACGGCCTCACCGAACGAGGCCAGGATCATGCGGGACACGGCATCGGTCATCCAGTCATACTCCGGATGCCATTGCACACCCACGGCAAAGCCGGGGGCTGTCGCTACTCGCACCGCCTCGACCGTGCCATCCGGCGCCGTGCCCTCTGCCACTAGGCCGGGCGCTAGGCGATCCATGCCCTGATTGTGCAGCGAGTTGATGGCGATCGTCGTCGCGCCGGCAACCCGGTGCAGCCAACTGCCCGGCACCACTGCGATCGCGTGCGCCTTGCCGGTCCGCACACGGCTGTTGGCCTGCATCGGCGTCGAGTGGTCCATGCGCCCTGGCAGGTCCTGCAACCGCTGATGCAAGGAACCACCCAGCGCGACGTTCAGCTCCTGCATACCCCGGCAGATCGCCAGCAACGGCGTGCCGTTGCGGATGGCGGCACGGATCAGCGGCAACGTCACGTCGTCCCGCGCCGGGTCCTCGGGGGTGCCCTCGGCATGCGGTGGGCCGTCGTACAGGCTCGGCTGCACGTTCGAGCGGCTCCCGGTGAGAATGATGCCGTCGAGCCGCGCCAACAACGTGGGGATGTCGCACGCCGCCCGACTGGCTGGGATCAGCACGGGGACGGCGTCAACGACCTGCTCGGTCGCTCTGATGTAGGTGTCGGAAGCGGCGTGGTTCGGCATCCCGAACGTGCCGAACAGCTTGGTGCAGCAAGAAATTCCGACGAGCGGCTTCATGCCCCTATAATGGTCAGGAATGGCGACGTTTTGAAGTCAAATCACGCGCGATCGACTCATTATTGCGAGTTGTTGCCGAAAAACTTGGGATCGATGAAGGTGAACAAGGACTGATCGAACGTTGCACCGAGTTGGACATCGAACAGGCTGACCCGAGTCTCCTGCCTTTGCGCGTCCACCACTGTCCAGGACCGCAGCGCTAGCGGGTTGTCGGCGAAAATCAGCGTCAGCGTGCCGTCCGACGGGGTAGCCGTGCGTAGGAGAGTGAGTTGCAGCTGCCCAGGGTAGCGCACGATCTGGGTCACCGTGACGTCCCCTGCCAACCGAAGGTTGTCGCGCAGCAGCAGTCCGAGCGGGGTGCGGTCGAGCGGGATGTTGGTGGTTTGCTGGAGCTGGGAGTCGTAGAAGACCAGCAGGTTGTGGCCGGCCACCAGCAGGAACGGCGCCGGCGGATCGTATTGGAACCGCATCCGCCCGGGCCGCTCCAGCCACGCCGTGCCGCCGCTGAGCGAGCCATTGGGCGCGATCTGCTGGAAGCGCGCCTTCAGCGTGTGAACACCATTGAGATAGGTCTCCACCCGGGCGATGTCGGCCTGGTCGCGTGCGGTCAGCGCTGGCTGGGCGTTGGCGGCGCGGAGTGATGTGATAGCCGCCAGTGAGAGGGCATAGGCAAGCAGGGCGCGACGGGTCATGCGGGCGATATGCCCGTGCTGCGAGCCGGTGGAAAGCCCTGGTTCACGCGATAAGCCCTCTCCCCGAGGGAGAGGGAGAAGACAGGACGTCAGGCCCGTTCTACGAAGCGGTCCAGCACGCGCTTCTCACCCGCCTTGTCGAACCGCACGTCCAGCCGGTCGTCGTTCACGGCAGTCACGGTGCCGGGTCCGAATTTCTGGTGGAACACCCGCGTGCCAACCGACATCTGGTCCTCCCGCTTCGGCCGCGCCGGTTGTTCCCACACCTCCGTCACCCGGGGCCGGCGCGCCGCCAATGGAAACTGCCCGGTGAACACGGTCGGCGCCGTCAGCCGCTGCTCGCGCGCCATCGCAGCGGACCCGACATGCTCGACATGCTCCTCCGGCAACTCCTCGATGAAGCGCGACGGGATAGAGCTCTGCCAATTCGCATACAGTAGCCGATTGGCCGCGTGGCTGATGATGGCGCGGCGCCGGGCCCGGGTGATGCCGACATAGGCGAGCCGACGCTCCTCCTCGAGCCCCTTGTTGCCGTTCTCGTCCATCGAGCGCTGCGACGGGAATAGCCCCTCCTCCCAGCCGGGCAGGAACACGGTGTCGAACTCGAGCCCCTTGGCGCCGT
>CAXTWC010000044.1:0-26964 GCA_964247805.1 uncultured Acetobacteraceae bacterium
GTTCAACGTGAAGGCGAGTTCCACGGGCGGGGCGTTGCTTGCGCTAAGCGACGGCTCGCAGGTGACTTTCAACGACATGTCTGCCGCAACGCTGCAACAGGCAGTCCGGATTGTATAATACAATATTTCGACAGCTGAGTCGGTAAGCCAGGGTTGTGACCATTGCTCCTGCCTGCACCATGCAAGCCCGCGTAGGCCTGGCTGAACGTGCGCTGCCGCTGCGGTCAAGCAAAACGCCCCCTTCGACGACGTGGAAAGTGTCCGCATGGACCAATGCGCCGATGGTTCAGCCTAGAGGATCAAATGAAAGAAGCCTTGGTAAGGCCGGTCACTCCCAAGAAGCTGAGCACCGTGCCATCCCGGAGGTGCAGGATCTCACTGCCTTGGTAGACCGTTGCAGTGCCGAGTGCGTTGCTGACCTCATCTGGCGCGTAGCCGGCCAGGTGAATGTGGTCGAGGCGGGTTGTGAAGTTAGCGATGTAATTGCTCTGTCCAGCCGACCCGTTCGTGACGTTGAAGGTGTCCGTCCCGGCGCCGGCGACGATGTCGTTTATGCCGGAGCCGATATTAAAGACGTTCTGCCCGGTGCCGCCGACGGCGAACACGTTGGCTCGAATCGAACTATGTGATATAGTAACTCGGGCGATGTGGACTCGGGAAGCCCTCTGGCGGCGTTGTTCCTTAGTTCACAGCTGTATGTACCGTTGATGGAAATGGCTAGCCTCAACAGGCCCTGCTAGGGTCCGCTGACATGCTTCTGATAGGCATCCGCGATTTGCCGCATGCGTCCCGCGAGAACTTCGGCTAGCGGCGATCCTGGCGCGGAGAGAAGCGGCTGATATTTGGCCGCCGCAACGTCAATAGCAATCGCGGCCAGCTTTTTGTCTCCACTATCAAGTCTTTGCATCAAAGGCACCAGGATTGCCTCCATTAACGTGACTCGCGCGCTGAGAAGTTCAACGGCACCATCCAGCTCGATTATCTGTGAGCGCGCCTTCGAGGTTCTTGGCATAAACTCTCCAATTTATTTTATGTTAATACCGTAATAACCGTCTCAGGACGGGAACGCGCCAATTACAGTATCTGGTTGCCGCGTGACGCTGAACAGCTCAGTATCAACGCGAGAAGTTCTCCATAGTCTATTTGGATCCCACGTCCTAACGTCGGATATCACGACGATAGCTGCGACGAAACTGCGGCCGCGAGCGGTATTGCGCCCGCACTGCTGGAGCCTTCCATCTTAGAATTCCTCCCAAGACTCTGTGGTGGGCGCCAGCTTCGCGGCGGCACTCCCGGTCACTACGCGAAGCGGGTTGCGGGTTGGCATGTCTCGAGTGGCAGCCTTCGGCTTGATGGTGACCTTGGGTGTAGTCTCGCGAGCGGGGTGGGCATGGCCGGTGTTGAAGTGTGCCGTGAGCGTGTCCAATTCGGTTGCATCATTGGCTAGGCTGTGGCTGGCCGCTGTTGATTGCTCGACCATCGCGGCATTCTGCTGGGTCACCTGATCCATCTGGTTTATTGCAATGTTGACCTGAGCGAGGCCGGCAGCCTGTTCAAGCGCGCTTGCCGCAATGTCGGTGACGACACTGTTGATTTCCGTGACCTGCGACCGGATCCTTGCCAAGGACTTACCGGTGTCATTGACCAAGGTTACCCCTAGGCCGACCTGTTGTGTCGATGTCGAGATAAGCTGTTTGATCTCTTTGGCGGCTTGTGCGCTGCGCTGGGCCAACGCACGGACTTCGCTGGCCACCACCGCAAATCCACGCCCAGCATCACCGGCTCGCGCCGCCTCCACGCCTGCGTTCAGAGCTAGCAGGTTCGTCTGGAAGGCAATCTCATCGATTACACCGATGATTTGGCTGATCTCCTTGGCCGACTTCTCGATGGCGCCCATCGCGGAGACGGCATCGCGGACCACGCGCTCGCTTTGCTCGGCATCAGATGTAGCCGTCGCAACGACAGATTGAGCTGTCTTAGCGCCTTCGGCGGTCTTGCGGACAGTGGTGGTAATTTCATCCAGGGCTGCCGCGGTTTGCTCCAGGCTGGCAGCCTGCTGCTCTGTGCGACGGGAAAGATCATCGGCGGCCTGACTAATCTCGCCGGTTCCCGAACGGATAGCGCCGGTGTTGGCGACGATGGTGCCGATGGTGGTGCGCAGGGTGCTGACCGCGGAGTTGAAGTCGGTGCGCAACCGCTCGTATTCTGGTGCAAAAGCCTGGTCGATGTCGCAGGTCAGGTCTCCTTTGGAGAGAGCCGTCAGCGCGCCTGCAAGGTTTTCCACAACGGTGGATAACTGAGTTGCGATCAACTGGCGTTCCGTTGCGACGCGAGCGGTCTCCTTTTCAACGGCATGCCTGTGATCCTCAGCCATCTGCTCCAGGCGGCCTTTTTCGATAGCGCCATCCTTGAATACTTGCACCGCCCGTGCCACCGCGCCGATTTCGTCGCGCTGGCTTAGCGATGGAACCTCAACCGTGATGTCGCCACCAGCGAGCTTGCCCATTATGCTGACCATGCGACTAACAGGCCCACTAATTGACCGCGTGATGACCACGGCAGCAATCACCGAAAGAAGTGTCGCGGTGCCGGTCCCAACGGCGAGGATTAAGCCGAGCAGGCGAATGGCACTCTGCTCAACAGCGTCTTGCTCCGTGGACCAAGCCGTCACAACCTTCCGAGTGGTTTGGACGTGCTTAACAGCGTCTAGCGTCAGAGAACTGTTGGCCTCGAAGAATGTTACGACCTTCCGTTCCGACCCGGCCTCTTCCATCGTGGCAAGCTGCTTGGAGGCGTAGTTGGCTATCCAGGATTTGACAATACCCTGCGTCTCGAACACGGCTGCTTTGACACTTGTCTCACGATCAGGGATAAGCTTGAGAGTTTCATCGAAGTTAGTTGTTATACGATTTATTGCATCTCGAACCGAGTCGATTTTCGCTTTATCACCCGTTACGGCGAAAATCAGGATTTCTCGGCCTGTTTCAGAAATATCTCCTGCCACCTTATCCATTTTGTCTTGAGCATCACTGGAGTCGCTATTAACGTGAGAGACGTTCCATAGCTCATTGAGATTCCATGCACTGATCCCGGACATCACGACCATGGCAGCAATCACCAGAGCGAACCCGGCGCATAGCTTCCGAGAAATAGGTAAGTTTGAGAGCATTAGAATACCTCGTTCAACGAGGACACCATAAGCGGTTCTGGTAAACAGAAGATTTAAAGCTCTATGGTCGATCTGAGCCGACATATTAAATTGTCCCGTTGTCAACGCGGGCTATTCGTAACAAGGGTTGGGGAAGTGGTTCCGCGATCCAGATTGGATTTGAGATTAAGCAGCGTTCCCACTAAAACGGCATCCCATGTATACGAAATGCGGCTTGCCGTGAGTTCGCGGACTATGGGATCGAGACACTGGACATGAGCCGACCGAAGGGCGTCAAGGTTCGGTCCACCAGTCACCTACCGGTTTAACGTGTCGTAGAACCCGGCAAGATCATCAACCCGTTTGTGGTCGAGATCGAGTGGCTGATCAACGACAGTGACCGCACGCAGTCCGACATCGCTTCTGACATCGGCTACAGCAACCAAGCCCGGCGGAGACGGCTACGTCGCCGTAGAGTATCGACCATGACACATCGCCTGTTGCCCGCGCTCACGCTACTGCTGCCGTTCGCTGCGCACGCACAGTCGGCTTACCCCTATGCCAACGCTGCCGGCACAGGTCAGGCCGGACCGGGCGACCTTCTCACGCTTGCGCAGAGAAAGGCCGCCGACCAGGCCAAGCAAGACTATCTCGGATACTCGGACGTCCGAACGTACGGCGCCATCTGCAATGGCTCGGCGTCCAATGCCGCCGCGGATACGGCGGGGATAAAGGCGGCCCTGGCCGCCCGAGCCGCGGCTGGCGGAGGCGACGTGCACCTCCCCTACGGCGCCCTGATTTGCCAGGTCGACGCCACGATCGTGGTACCCCAGGCGGTGCACCTGGTGGGTGAAGGTGCGGAGTCGTCCCATCTCTATGCCGCGGTGGCCAACATGGCGCCCATGGTGCAGCTCGCCGGCAACGGCTCGAGCATCTCGCACATGGACCTGGACCCAAACGCCGCCGGCGTCCCTACGTCCGGCTCGGCGATCTCATTTGCGGCGGGCGTGTCGAATGCCGAGGCGACCGACCTCAACATCTCCGCCCCCTGTGATGGGATCGATCTGAATGGCAACACCGTCCGGGTTCAGCGCGTCTACATCAACCTCACGCACGGCAAAGGGTGTGTCGGCCTGCGCGTCGGCAACCTGACCACAGGTGGGACCACCGTGAACCCGGTCGTGGACAACGTGACCGTCTCCGCGGACACCACGAACCCGCCGGATGCAGGCATGGTGGTTCACGATGCCGGCGGCCTGCTGCTGCATCACTCCAGCGTTTCGGGGACGGGCACGCTCATCAAGCCAGGGTCCGGCCAGGTGGTGCAGTGGACGACGGGTGACGATACTTACCTAGGCGACCTGACGACCTCCGGAGTCCCGGCATTCAAGATCGACACCGGCGCTACCAACGCGACGGTGGAGGGAACGACGTGCAACGGTTGCTGGGCCTCCTCGGCCAGTGCGGCCGCCGGTGTCCAGGTGACGAACACGGGCGGCGGCACGGTGACCGGCACCCACTTCAACCTCCTGCGGGCCTACGGCAATGGCGCGGCGGCGATCCTTTTGCAGGGTGGCACCGACTTCACACTCGATGCGAGCACTGTGTGCGGGACCGCAACGGGCTACCCCGATATCTCGGTGGCGCTGAATGTGAGCAGCATCGCACTCAGGAACAACGTACTTGGCGGGAGATGCGACAGCTTTGCGACTACGCCTTCCAACAGCATCGCGCTCGGCGGCAACAATGCCGACATGGTCATCACGGGCAACGATCTGCACGGCACCACCACGCCGGTCAGCGGAACGCCGGTCGGGGACAGCGTGGTGAACGGCAACACCATCATCGATACCCAGGCACCCACACTGGCGACGGCCCCGACGGTGGCGTTGACCAATTCCTACAGTGCCTACCAGCTAACGGGGACGACGAGTATCGCCGCCATGACGGGGGCATGGAACCGCCGTCGCGTGCGGCTCTTTCCAGCCGCGGCGGTGTCGTTTGCGACGGGTGGAAACATTTGCGCCGCCTACTCGGCGAGGGCCGGCGTACCGGTGGATGCCGAGTATGTCGGGGCTTGCTGGTTGCTGAAGTAGCCGTCCGATGTACCCGGCCGACCCCGGCACCAGCATCCCCACCGATGCGCTCGCCAAATTTGGTGAAGACGCATCGAGGTGGGGCGCGTTACGTTGGCTTGCGCCCCGTTCCGGCCATCGGCAGCCCCGGCTTGCGCATCAACACGAACCCGTTGCGCTCGAGGTGCTGGACCAGCATCTCGGCCGTGACCTGGGCCGTTATCTCCGATGCGAGCCTGTGCGGCCTCCCAACCGTGTTGAAGCGCAGCCCGTAGCTTAGGGCGAATACGATGTCCTCGCGGGTCGCGGGACGGAGTGTGTCGTCTGGCATGGCAGAACATGCCATGAACAAGAGGTTAATGTGGAGTCCTGATTTGTTCACGCTGGTGCGCCACGCCGGGGAGGATTTTCTCTGAGTGCACCATCGCGTGTCAGATCGCTGGCACAACGAGCTCAGCGGCTGACGGTGAATGAGTAGCTACCCGCTAATTAGCTGGGTAATCCATTCAGTCGGTCAGCTTCGCGCTCGGCGTCCTCTCGCGACGGTAAACCGCTTAGAACACCGTGGCCGGGATCGGTGGGATGCTTCTGAGCTATGACCATCCATGTCCCGACATCCCTGCCTGGGGAAGCGAAGTACCGGATGCTGCCACCCACTTTCGGGGCGTTGATGTCGAAAGGCATGCGTGCATAGAGCCGTTCGACCTGCAGTGATCAAGCCCGACACGGCAACGACCGGCAGCATAGCCCGTCACGAAAGTGTTGCCGCCCTGAAAACGCCATTTAGCGCCCAAACGACTTGGAACGTGACAGGCGGGAGTGGCGCTGTTCAGCTTCGGCTTCCGCCGTCAATACAGACCCGGCTCGCCACATTAGGCTTAGATGCTATGGTATGCAGCCATCGTGTCTTTGATCAGAGCGATCCGGGCGCGATCCAGAGTGCTGGCGCGGGCGCTGCCGGGCGAGGCGCAAGCCGTCCTGCTCACTCGGCCAATTTAACCTTTTGTTCAGAGAGCGTCCCTAGGGTGCGCTCAGGCCAACCGAAATCTTTTCGGCGGGCAACCGGGATGCGCGCAGATGCAATCTATTGTCTCGACGTCGCCCAGTGCTGGCCCGGACAACGCAGACAGTGAACGATCCGACGTGCCCAGGTTCGCCAATCCGGGCCTACTCGATATCTTGAGCAGCGCGAGTGCCGCAGAATTGGATGGCCTGCCCTTCGGTGTGGTGGCTCTGGCGCTGAACGGCACAGTGGAGGCGTATAACGCGTTCGAAGCCAAACTGGCCGGCCTCACACCCGGGCGGGTAATCGGGCGCAATTTCTTTGCCAACGTCGCACCCTGCACCAACAACTTCATGGTCGCCGGGCGCTTCGAGACCGAGCCTGACCTCGATGCGGTCATCGATTACGTGTTCACGCTTCGCATGACGCCCAAAAAGGTCCGCCTGCGTCTGCTCAAGCGAGCCAACCTCGCGCAGATGTATCTCGTCGTCGAAAGGCGGGGCTGAAGTGGAGAGCCTCGACGAGGCCGATTTCGACTACGAGGCGTCCTATGAGGCTCTAGTCGAGTTCCTGTATCTGGCCCCCGTCGGCATCATCAAGTTTCGCCCCGACGGCGTGATCGAGATGGCGAATCCAGCGGCTGCACAGCTGTTGATGCCGCTTGCTGCGGACGGCGATATGTCCGATTTGTATCGGCTGCTATCGGGTATCGCTCCGGACCTGCGGACCTACGTCGAGCGGTTCGAGGACGATGCCGGGCAGATCTTCGACCAGATGGAATTGGTCGTCCCGAGCACTCGCACCACGCTGATGCTCGACATCAACAAGATCGACCAACGGACGCTGATGGCGGTGATCCAGAACGTCTCCGACCTGACCGAGGCGCGCCGCCAAGCCAAGCAGGAGACGAACTCCCAGCGCCTGCTGGCGTCCGTCTTCATGGGCATCAACGCTCCGGTCATCGTGGTTCGTACGGATGGCTTCATCCTGATGGCGAATACGGCCTTCCAGACCATGGTGGAGTATGACGCAAAGGGTATTGTCGGCCTCAACATCGATGCCTTGTTGCCCACCGAACAAGGCGCGGACGCCCGGGCCGCGCAGTCGCAGCAGATGCGGGCCGGAGGCTGCTACCAGATCGGCATGCAAATCGTCTCCAAGAGCGGCATTCGGTCCAACGTGTTGATGAACTCGGCCTTGTTGCGTCAAGGCGATCACAAGCAGTTCCGCGTCATCACGCTTCTGCCACACGCGGCGCCGGGGCAGTCGCGCGTGGCATCCGCCCAATCAAGCACCAGCGGGACGGGTATGGCGCAAGTACAGGTCATCAGTCTCGACGCGATCAAGGAGGCTATCGGTTCGGACTGGCCATTCATGGCCTCACGCGCCCTCATGTTGTCGGAAGAACTGCTGAATTATTTGGTCGGTCATGACGACATCCTGAAACGCGGGAAGGATGACAGCTTCATCATCTGGTTCCGCGAGCCAGAGCCAGACCGCATCGCCGCAGTCATGCAGCGGGCGAGGAATGGGATACGCCGGCTGTTCGTTACGGAGTTCGGAGCGAAGATCGCGGCACGCGTCAACCTGGCTTCGCAAGCCGAGGCGCACTTGCCGGTTCCCGCTTGAGTCCGGACTTCGGCAGGCAACATTCGGTCAGGTTGCCCGCATAGACGGCCTGGGCCCAGGGCTGTCCGGTTTCGGTTACGCCCGCACTTCAAGTAGAGACACCGTCATGCCAAGGCTTGACCTTGGTATCCACGCGGTTGGGCTGATGGCGTCGAGCGAGGACTTGGCATCGCAGTGCGCCACACGGTGCGGCCCGTGCGGCCGGGACGTCGTGGATACCAGGGTCAAGCCCTGGCATGACGGTAACTGATTGAAAACCAAGGTTTGTTCAACCGGACAGCCGTGGCCTGGGGCAAGGATGCAGAGGTCGGGACCGGCCCGGTTCATCCAGGGGCTTCCAGCCCGGCCAAAGCGACGTCCGCGCATTACACCCGGCGCGGATTGCGGTTTGCCGGCAGAAGCAGAAGCTGAGCCAGGAACGAGCCGACAACGACGCCGATCAACGCCCATACCGACGCCGCCGCGGAAAGCTGCACCGCCGGGACAAAGGAGCGAACAGCCTGCTCGGCAATCGCGCGTTTGCCTTCATCCGGCGCGGTGGCGAGGTCCCAGGCGGCGATAAGCGGGCGCAACAGCGGCGCTGATTGGTCGATGCGGTCGAGAGCCGCGAGCAATGCGGCAGTCTGCGCGCGCGACTGCTCGAGACCGGCGGCGTTGGACGGCTCGCGGGCCACGAGCGCTGCCAGCAGATCGGACTCGGAGGCGGTTTGGAGGTCGGAATAGTAGCTTCGTGCGGTCGCCTCGCGTGCTGCGATGTCGCGGCTCCCCGCATCGGCCACTTGGTGCAATGCCGCGGCATAATCGTGCGACAAGGCAGGCGCCTGCATGAGCAACAGGGCGCCTGCCAAGCTCAGCGCGATACAGAGGGCGTCCGATAACCAGCGGCCAAGGAAGTACATGCGGGTGTCCGGATGGGATGCACCGTTTGCCTACAAGGCCATCCGCCGGGCTTCAAGCGGCGGCTCAGGCCACAACGCGCCACACGGCCCGACCGTCGTGGATCGAACTGACCGTAGTGCCGCCGACACCGCAGGGGATTGTCGTCCGAACGAGAGGGCCGGCGGGGCCTTGCGTCATGGCCTGGTGCCCCGCCGACTTCTCCCTGGCGCTTACCTCACTGCGGCTGTTCGAGTTGGCGGTCGTGGGTGAGCGACAGCCCTACCAGCATGGCAAAGCCAAGAATGGTCGATATGGCAAGCAGGCCGATCGCGTAGCTGCCCGTTGCATCCTTGATCCTACCCATAACGTAGGGCCCGAAGAAGCCCGACAAGTTGCCGAGGGAGTTGACCGCGGCGATCCCCGCCGCTGCAGCCGGGCCGGACAGGAAGGTCGTCGGCAGCGCCCAGAAGCACGGTTGAGCCCCGTAGATGCCGAAGCCCGCCAAGGTGAACAGGATCATCTTGCCAACCGGATTATCCACCACGGTCGACCCTCCGATGCACAGCGCGGCGATGAGGATCGCGAGACCCACGTGCTCCCGCCGCTCACCCGTGCGATCGGAATGGCGGCCCCAGTAGATCATCCCGAACACACCCAGGATATAGGGGAACGTCGTGACGATCCCGGTCCAGCCATAGCTCAGGCCAAACCCGCTCACGATCTGGGGCAGGAAAAAGCCGATGCCGTAGGTGGCCGCGTTGATCCCGAAATAGATGAAGGCGAGCAGGATTACCCGCGTGTTGCCGAGCGCCTGCAGGATGGTGAAGCGTTGCGCCCGCTCGCGAATCCGATTTTCGATCACGTGGCGTTCGACCAGCCACGCGCGCTCGTCGTCGGCCAGCCAAAGCGCCTGGTCCGGCCGGTCCGTCAGGTAGGTGAGCACGACGAAGGCCAGGATGAGTGCCGGGATTGCCTCGATGAGGTACATCCATTGCCAGCCGGCGAGGCCGAAACCGTCCAGATAGAGCAGGAACCCGGACAGCGGGCCGCCGATCACGGTCGAGAGCGGAATCGCGGCCATGAACAGTCCGATCATGCGGGCGCGATACAACGCCGGGAACCAGATCGTCAGGAAGAAGATCATGCCGGGGAAGAAACCAGCTTCGGCCACCCCGAGCAGCACTCGCAGGGTGACGAAGGTCGTCGTGGTATCGATACCAAGCCCGTGGGAGATCTGCGGTATGAAGGCCATCGCGCCAGCGACCACGCCCCAGGTGAACATGATGCGTGCGATCCAGCGTCGAGCGCCGAACCGTTCCAGCAGGATGTTCGAGGGCACTTCGAAGAAGAAGTAGGCGATGAAGAAGATACCCGCACCGAAGCCGAACACGGTCTGCGTCAGGCCGAGGTCCCGGTTCATGCTGAGTGCTGCGAAGCCGACGTTCACGCGGTCGAGATAGGCCACGAAATAGCACAGCATCAGGAATGGCATCAGCCGCCACATTACCTTCTTAATTGTGCGGGCTTCGACGTCCATGCGGTTCTCTCCGAGTGTGTTTTATCGTTCGCGCCGGAGTAGGCGGTGCCTGGCAACGCGCGTCAACCTCGCGGGCAGCGACAGTGGCGAACGTTTCGCAGGTGGACCGGATATGGCGGCTGTTGCGCTTGGACCGGGTGCGGGCAGCCGGCCCTGGCCCGTGGCGGCGATCGGGATATTGGGCCAGGCGGGCAAGCCGTGATAGCGTTGGCGCCATTCGCTATGCCGCTTCGGGTCTCCGCCTGCCCCTCGTTCGTGGCGGGCACCCGCGTCGCACAGCCGGACGATGTTGGCAGGCGCCACGACTGCCCCTATTGTTTGCCGTCAGCCTATGATCAGGATCATCAACAATGGCCGCCAAGACAAACTACGACTTCGAGCGCAGAGAACGCGATCGAGCCAAGCAGGCCAAAAAAGAAGCCAAGGCCCGAGAGAAGGCTGATGCCAAGCCTGGTCTTGCGCCCGACCAAGTCGAGCCTTCGGCCGAAAGCGCCCCCAACCCACCGTCCGAGAAGTAGCGGAACGGGGGGCGGCGCGGAACCCTGGCCGACGACGATGCCAGGGTTCCGGGGCCGTCCATGCAGGGGCGGCGGCGGCCCTCAGCCGGGTGGAAGCTTCACCTTGAAGATGGTGAACGGGCCGGATCGGGGTAAGTCGTTCTTGAAGGCCACCTCGTTCAGGTGCGAATCGCTGATATACAGGTCGCCCCCACTGATCGCGAAACCGTCCGCCCAACCGAGCTGACCCGGCGCGCGAACGAACACGCGCGAAGACATGTGGGTGCCGTGGATGGACAGCGCGACCACCGTGGCATGCTCGACGTCGCCCGCGAACAGGGTGCCAGCGCGGTCCATGATCAACCCGCCGCTCATCGCCGCACTGCCGAGATACTGCACCCGGCCGGCGAGCGCCGCCGGGCTCAACCCCGCATCCCGCAGCGCGCTCGCTGGCACGCGCCAGTAGTTGTGGTCGTTCAGCGGACGGTAGTACAGCCACTGCGTATCCGGCGAGAGGGCGATGCCGTCGGTCTGGATCACCACCGGCGAGCCATCCGGCTTCTGCGCTTCCTGGTCGCCGATCATCAAATGCTGCTTGGGATCGGCCACGGCAGACCGATCGCCGGCCAGCACGAGACGGGAATGGCCGGACTTGAGATCCAGCACGACAAGGCCGCCGCGGTTCCCGGCCGCGGTCAGGTAAGCCGTCTGATGCGGCACGTCGATGCGAACGTCGTTGAGCGCGTCCTTGACCGTGACGCTGTCCTCGAAGGTGTAGGTACGGATCGGCTGGTTGGTTTTGAGGTCGAACTCGACCAGCTTGGGCGCAATCGGCGTGGTTCCCCTGGCGATGCCGGTGTCGAGCGCCCAGAGGTGATCGGCGGAATCGTCCCATAATGCCTGCACGAGACCCCACTCCGGCTTTCCGTCAGCCTCCGGGCGGATGGCGTTCCACGCCGCATCCGGATAGGGGGTGACCTGCCCGGTCTTGGTATCGACCTCGACCATGCCGAGTTCGTTGCGGGTGCGGGCGGTCGGCGAGGTGGCAAACACCCGGCCGGACTTCGACACACCGATTCCGACCAGATGGAAGTCGTCGCCGAACTGATGAACGACCGTCAGGGCCGGCCCGACAGCCCCTTCGGCCTGCCCATGCTTCGGATCTGCGGCCGACGTCGGAGCCGCCGCGCCAAGCACTGGCCAGCCAAGAACAATCAACGCCGTGCCCGCTAAAAGCGCGCGCACCCTTGCACTTACCGAACTCATGACGCTTGCCTACCCCACCGTTGCTGTTGCCTTTTCGACAGCTTGACGCGAGGCAGCGATTCGTCAACTCGGGCGGCCTGGATGCTGGCGCGGGCCTGTGGTGGGGTGCCAAGGCGCACGCCACCCTACGAGGGGGGTGCTAGAACCAACCGCCCTTGGGCTTCGATACGCAGGCATAGGTTCGCTCGGCCGTGAGGTTCGCGGCTCCGGTGACTTTGCTCACCTGGCCGGCTGGGCAACGGCCGTCGTCCACGAGGACGGATTGCCCGTTGTTGAGGTAACCGCCGCCGGGTTCGCGCGTCAGCATGTCCGACCCGCACCCGGCGAGGCAGAGCAAAATGGTAAGAATTGCGGCACGTTGGAGCATGTGTTGGAGCTTTCTCGGCTTTGGCGAACGGTGGTCATGGGGACGCATTCCCCCCAAAAGCCCCCGGAGTGCCTATGCCGTCAACGCCCTCCCGGCTGGAATCAGGGCCAAGCTCAACAGGGTCAGCCGATCGTCATGAGGCTGGCATTGCCACCGGCGGCGGCCGTGTTCGTGCTCACCACCCGCTCCCGGACCAGGTTGTCCAGGCGGTAGCAGCCGTCCCGGACAGTGGTTACCGCAACGATCGGCGCTTCGCGGGCCGCCAGTTCCTCGTTGAGGGCACGGAGTGCGGCTGGCGGGCCGGCAAATAGCACTGCGTCGAACGGCTTGCCGGGCCGGCTGGTCACGACATCCGCCAGCTCCGGCGGCAGATCGGGCAGCAGCCCGGCGGGCACCAGCGCCGTATTGCCGGTGGCGAGGGCGGCACTGATCTGCGGCAGCAAGGCTTGCCGGTCCGGCGCCACGCAGCGCACGACCCCGCGCGGCTCCGTCTGGTAGACGTTCCGCTCGCCTACCGGCCCGGGAAGTTCGAGGGTCACGCCGAGTGGGGTCGCCTTGGCATAGGCTGCGCATTCGGCCGCCTCCACCGCGTAACCTGCCGCCTCCAGCCAGCCCTGCCATGGCGCCAGGGCTGGGCCGGCGCGACCGGGCAGGTTGGCCGGCGGTGCCGCGGCGAGCAAACGGCGCAGGTATAGCGGCCCGCCCGCTTTCGGCCCGGTGCCCGACAGGGCGTGGCCACCAAATGGCTGCACACCGACGACGGCGCCGATCAGGTTGCGGTTGACGTAGATGTTGCCGGCCGCCGACTGCGCCGTCACCCGGGCGATCGTCTCGTCGATGCGGGTATGCAGCCCGAACGTCAGGCCGTAGCCGGTGGCGTTGATGGCCGCCATCATCGCGTCCGTGGCGTCCCGCCGGAAGCGCACGACGTGCAGCACCGGGCCGAATACCTCACGCGTCAACTCGGACACGCTGTCGAGTTCGATGATCGTCGGGGCGACGAACGTGCCGTGGGCACAATCCGGGGATAGCGGGGCCGCGTGGACGGGGCGCCCGGCCGTCCGCATCGCATCGATGTGACGCCGGATGGTGTCCTGCGCTTCGGCCGAGATGACCGGGCCGACGTCGGTGGCAAGCTGCGCCGGGTCACCGACGCTGAGTTCGGCCACGGCGCCGCGGAGCATGGCAAGCACCCGGTCGGCGACGTCCTCCTGCAGGCACAGCACGCGGAGTGCGGAGCAACGCTGCCCGGCGCTGTCGAAGGCGCTGGTCAGCACATCGGCCACGACCTGCTCGGCGAGCGCGGAGGAGTCGACCAGCATGGCGTTCTGCCCGCCGGTCTCGGCGATCAGCGGCACGGGGGCGCCGTCGGGGTTCAGCCGGGCGGCGAGTTGGCGGGCGATCAGCCGGGCGACATCGGTGGAGCCGGTGAACATCACGCCGCAGATGCGGGGATCCGCCACCAGGGCCTTGCCGGTTTCGCCAGCGCCGGGCAGCAGTTGGAGCGCGGCGGCGGGCACGCCTGCCGCATGCAGCATCCGCACGGCTTCGGCCGCGATCAGGGGGGTTTCCTCCGCCGGCTTGGCGAGCACGGTGTTGCCCGCGGCGAGGGCGGCGGCGACCTGGCCGGTGAAGATGGCGAGCGGAAAGTTCCAGGGCGAGATGCAGGCGACGGGGCCGAGCGGCCGGTGCGTGTCGTTGCGGAAGCTGTCCCGGACCGTGGCGCCGTAGTAGCGCAGGAAATCCACCGCCTCGCGCACTTCGGCGATCGCGTTAGAGAAGGATTTACCGGCCTCGCGGATAATCAGTCCCAGGAGGCGCGGCATATTTGTTTCAAGGAGGTCTGCCGCCCGAAACAGGCAGGCGGCGCGGTCGGCTGGGGACGTGTCGCGCCAGTGCGGGGCGGCGAGCACGGCTTGGGCGATCGCGCGGTCCACTGTGGCGGAGTCCGCGTCGATCACAGTGCCGACCGTGTCGCGGTGATCGGCCGGGTTGTGGATGGCCCGGCCCTCTTCCGTCCCCACCGCCGTGACGGTCCGTGGTGGGGCCGCGTGCCACGCCTGGCTCGCGCTGGACACCAGTTCCGGCGCCAGGTCGGCCAGCACGGACTCGTTCGACAGGTCCAACCCGGCGGAGTTCGCCCGCGTGGCGCCGAACAGGTCGCGTGGCAACGCGATCCGCTCGTGCCCGGCGCCCACCGGAAGCTGCCTCGCGACCGCCGCCAATGGGTCGGCCACCAACTCCGCCACCGGCACCGAAGCGTCCTGGATCCGGTTCACGAACGAGGAGTTGGCGCCGTTCTCCAACAGCCGGCGCACCAGGTAGGCGAGCAGCGTCTCGTGCGTGCCGACGGGCGCGTAGATGCGGCAGGGACGATTGAGCTTGTTGTGTCCGACAACCTCCTCGTACAGCGGCTCCCCCATGCCGTGCAGGCACTGGAACTCGTACTGGCCCGGCGTCCATCCCTCGCCCGCCATGCTGTGGATGGCGGCGACCGTGTAGGCGTTGTGGGTGGCGAATTGCGGGAACACCGCGTCCGGCGCCGCCAGCATCGTGCGGGCGCAGGCCAGGTACGAGACATCGGTGTGCAGCTTGCGGGTGTAGACGGGGAAACCGTCCAAGCCATCCACCTGGGCGCGTTTGATCTCGCTATCCCAATACGCACCCTTCACCAGCCGGACCATGATCCGGTGGCCACTGCGCCGGGCCAGGTCGATCAGCCACTCGATCGCGAACGGGGCTCGCTTACCGTAGGCCTGCACGACGAAGCCGATCCCATCCCATCCGGCGAAGGCCGGGTCGAGGCAGAGCGCTTCCAGCAGGTCGAGCGACAACTCGAGCCGTTCCGACTCCTCGGCATCGATGTTCAGGCCGATGCCGTAGCCCATCGCCAGCCGAGCCAGGGCCTGCAGCCGCGGCAGCAGCTCCGTCATCACCCGCTCGCGTTGCAGGCGGGAATAGCGCGGGTGCAGCGCCGACAGCTTGACCGAGATGCCGGGCCCGGCGACCACGCCCCTGCCCGCCGACGCTTGGCCGATGGCGTGGATGGCGCGCTCGTAGTCGGCGTAGTAGCGGGCGGCATCCTCCGCCGTGGTCGCCGCCTCGCCGAGCATGTCGTAGGAGTAGCGGTAGCCGACTGCCTCCAGCCGGCGGCTGCGGCCCAGGGCTTCTTCGATCGTTTGCCCGGTGACGAACTGCTCGCCCATCATCCGCATGGCCATGTCGACGCCGCGGCGGATCAAGGGCTCGCCGCCGCGGGCGATCAGCCGGGTCAGGGCCTGGGCGAGACCGGTTTCACTCGCGGTGGCGGTCAGCTTGCCGGTGACAACCAGCCCCCAGGTGGCCGCGTTCACGAACAGGGACGGGGACTGCCCGATATGGGCGCGCCAGTCGCCGGTGCCGATCTTGTCGCGGATCAGGGCGTCGCGGGTTGGCTGGTCCGGGATGCGCAGCAAGGCTTCGGCCAGGCACATGAGCGCCACGCCCTCCTGGCTGGACAGGTCGTATTCGCGCACCAGCCCCTCGACGGTGCCGCGTGCGCCCTTGGCCCGCAGCGCAGTCACGAGCGTGGTGGCGAGCGCCCGGGTGCGTTCCAGTTCCGCCGGGTTCATGGCCGCGGTGTCGAGCAAGGCCGGGAGGCATAGCGTTTCCGGACGGCGCGTGGCGGCAGTGATGCGCTCGCGCAAAGGCGGCTGCCGCGGGAGTGAGCGGGCGAAAGCGACGAACGGGGCGATTGGCGTCATGCCATCTCATCTAGGGTCGTGCCGCCGACCCTGCATGAGTTTGTTTCACTATCCGAGGCGGAGTGTTCTCCCTCTCCCGTTCATCACGGGAGAGGGTCGGGGTGAGGGCCGCTTGCGCACGGAAGTATCCAGACGGCGCTCGCTGCGTGAGTGACCGGACCTGGCTAGATAGCGTCCTTCAGTTCCTTGGCGGCGCGGAAGGCAATCTTTTTGCTGGCCTTGATCTGGATCGCCTCGCCGGTGGCGGGGTTGCGGCCCATGCGTGCCGGGCGGTCCTTCACCTCGATGATGCCGAGCCCGCCGATGCGGACGCGCTCACCTGCCTTCAGGTGGTCGACGAGTTGGGTGAACACGCCGTTGACCAGGGTGTCCGCCTCTTTCTTGCCGATCTCGCTGCGCTCCACCAAGCCGGCGGCGAGGTGCTTCAGCGTGACGGTGGTGGGCGGGGCTGCCTTCACCGGGGCGGGAGGAGCCTTGGCGGCGGACTTTGCCGGTGCCTTGGCGGGGGCTTTCGCCGGGGCCTTTGCCTTCGGGGCAGGCTTCACTTCGGTAACCTTCTTTGCCATAGCCTAAAACTCCGTCCAAATCGTGGGGCCACGGAATCATGGGCGCGTCGCCCATACAAGCCTTCTACACGCTGATTCACGGCCGAACTGCGATATTGCACCCGCTTCACGCGCGAAAGGAAGACCATGCGGACGATTCTCATCATCGGTGCGGCCGGCATGCTGGGCAAAAAGCTGGCAAAGCGGCTGTCCGAGACGGCGGCCGGGCCGCAAAAACTGGTGCTGCACGACATCATCACGCCCGAGTCGCCGCCCGGTGCACCCGCTGGCACGCACGTGGAATGCCTCGAATCGGACATCTCGGCGCCGGGTGCAGCGGCGGCTCTGCTGGCCTCGCGGCCCGATACGATCTTCCATTTGGCGGCCGTGGTGTCCGGCGAGGCCGAGGCGCATTTCGACAAGGGATACCGCATCAACCTCGATGGCACGCGCCATCTGCTGGAGGCGATCCGCCAGGTCGGTGGCGGGTATCGGCCTCGGCTGGTGTTCGCGTCCTCGCTCGCGGTGTTCGGCGCGCCGCTGCCGGACGTGATCCCGGACGATTTCGGGCTGACCCCGCTGTCGTCCTACGGCACGCAGAAGGCGATCGGCGAGCTGCTGGTGGCGGATTACAGCCGCCGCGGCTTCATCGATGGCATCGGCATCCGCCTGCCGACTGTGTGCGTGCGCCCGGGCAAGCCGAACAAGGCTGCGTCCAGCTTCTACTCCGGCATCCTGCGCGAACCGCTGAACGGGCAGGAGGCGGTGTTGCCGGTGCCCACCGATCTGCGGCACTGGTTCGCCTCGCCGCGTGCTGCCGTAGGCTATCTGGTGCACGCCGCCGCGCTGGACACGGCCGCCCTGGGCACGCGGCGGATACTCACCATGCCGGGCATCTCCGCCAGCGTCGCCGAGCAGATCGAGGCGCTGCGGCGGGCCGCCGGGGATGCGGCCGTCGCCCGCATCCGCCACGAGCCCGACCCGGCGGTGCTTGCGATCGTCAGCACCTGGCCGCGGGCGTTCGACTGCGCCCGGGCGCTGGCGCTGGGGTTCACCGCGGATACCGATTTCGACGAGATCATCCGGATCTATCGCGAGGACGACATGATCGGCTAGCGGGGGGGCTCGGCCGGCAGCTGCGCCAGCGCCCGCTTGGCGTCAGCTGCAAGGACGGGCAGTCGCAGAGTGGCGGTATTCCAAACGATATCGCTGTCCACCCGGTCGTAAGCGTGTCGCAGCCGATTCCCATGCCCCTGATGTCACCCCACGGCTGGGTCGGCATCAGCGCATCGGCGTGTTGGCCCAACCGGTGTGCGGCCTCGCAAACCCGTTCGATACAGCGCTCGACGGCATCTCGCGCCCATTCATGCTGTTCGAACGCCTGCCGGTCCATCCCCGCGAGATGGCGTTGGACCCGCTCGGCATTCTCAATGATGTCGTGGAGGCAATCAGCCGGGTCGTGCCTAGAAGGCAATGACACGATCCCGGTCTATGTTGGCCCGAAGGCGCGGATTTTCGACCGGCTCTGCCAGAATCTCGACAGGACGGCCAAGGGTTTCGCTAAGCCGACGCTCAAGCGCGACCAAGCGAATGAAGTCCATTGCGGCGTTGGGATCGAACTCGGCCGCCAAGTCGACATCGCTGTCCGCCTCGGCGTCGCCACGAGCCAGGGACCCAAACACCGAAAGATGCCGGATACCCGCTTGACGAAGTTCCGCTTCGTGCGCCTGCAGCGTGGCAATGACCTGCCCGGTCGTGGTCGTCGTGCTCATCCCAACTCCTCCGGCCGGAAATATAGCACACAGCAGACAGATCCGCGCGGCTGAGCCGGTTGCAGAGGCCGGGTTCTCCCGTAAGCTTTCGCCACCACCGTCTGGACCAAGACCATGCCCGACTACGACCTCATCATCCGCGGCGGCACGGTCGTAACCGCCGCCGACCAGTTTCGCGCCGATGTCGGCGTCAAGGACGGCCGGATCGTAGCGCTCGCCGAACACCTCGAGGGCGGACCCGAACTGGATGCCGCCGGACTGATGGTGCTACCCGGCGGGGTGGACGGCCACTGCCACATCGAACAGCTGCAACAGGGCGGCGGCGCCGACGAGGAAAGCTTCGCGACCGGCAGCCGCTCGGCATTGGCGGGCGGCACGACATCGGTCGTGACGTTCTCGACCCAGTTCAAGGGCGGCGGCGTGCTGGAACCACTCGCGGAATATCGCCGGCGGGCCGAGGCAGGGGCCGCGGTGGATTACGCCTTCCACCAGATCATCACCGACCCGACCGACGCCGTGATCGAGGGTGAGTTGCCGCAGGTGGTGGCCTCCGGCGTGCGCTCGCTCAAGGTGTTCCTGACCTACGACCCGTTGCGCCTGGACGACCGACAGTATCTGGCCGTGCTCTCCGCTGCCCGCCGGCTGGGCTGCCTGGTCACGGTGCATTGCGAGAACTACGACGCCATCGCCTGGCGCACCGCAGCGCTCCTGGCAGACGGCCGCACGGCGCCAAAATACCACGCCTGGTCCCGCCCGGCGGTCGTGGAGCGGGAGGCGACCCACCGGGCCATCGCCTTGGCCGAACTCGTCGATACCCCGATCGAAGTCTTCCACGTCTCGTGCCCGGAGGCCGCCGAGGAGATCGCGCGCGCCCAGGCCCGCGGCGTGCACGTTTGGGGCGAGACCTGCCCGCAATACTTCGCCCTCACCGCTGCCGACATGGATCGCCCCGGTTTCGAGGGGGCGAAGTTCATGTGCAGCCCATCCCCTCGCGACCCGGCGGCCGCGGCGGGCCTGTGGCAAGCGATCCGCCAGCGCACACTCACCATCGTCAGTTCCGACCATAGCGGCTGGAGCTATGACGGCCCGCACGGCAAGCGGGTGGCCGGGGAGGATGCGCCGTTCTCCGCCATCCCCAACGGCGTCCCGGGCCTGGCCGCACGCCTGCCGCTGCTGTGGAGTTTGGGCGTCGCCACCGGGCAGATCAGCCCAAGCGACTTCGTCCGCCTCACCGCGACGCAACCGGCCGCATTGTTCGGGTTGCACAGCAAGGGCCGGATCGCGCCGGGTGCCGACGCCGACCTGGTTTTGTGGGACCCGGCGCGCCGCACCGTGCTGACCAACGCGCTGATGCAGCAAGCGATCGACTACACGCCCTACGAAGGGATGGAGGTCACGGGCTGGCCGGTGACGACGATCCGGCGCGGCGAGGTGGTGATGCAGGACGGCGTGGTGACAGCGCAGCCCGGCAGTGGCCGCTATCTGCCCGTGGCGCCATACGACCTGATCCGGCCGAGCGGTACACTGCCGGACGGGTTCGACGGGGCGGCGTTCACGCGGGGCGCCCCATGAACAGCAGGCTGTCCCGCAGCGTCGGGGCCAGGAAGCGAAGCGGTGTGCCCACCGCACCGATGATCTCGACGTGGTCGATGCCCTTGTAATACCGCTCTTCCACGGCCCCACCTTTCTCGCGGATGCGGGCTGCGAGCCGGGTCGTGTTGCCCGGCTTCACCGTCGTGTCGGCGGTGCCCGTCAGCAGCAGCATCGGCGGCTGGTGCCCATCGACGAAGTTGATCGGCTGGGTGCGCGGATACTGCTCCGGCGGCCCGAAGATGTCCCGCAGCTCGTCGGTATCCGGCACGAAATCATACGGCCCCGAAACACCGATCACCCCGCGCAGGTCGGACCGCGCCATCCCCACCTGGCCGAGGAACTTCTCGTTCAGCCCGATCATGGCGGCGTTGTAGGCGCCTGCCGAGTGGCCCATCAGGAAGAGCGGACCCGGCGCGCCGCCATAGCGCCCGATGTTGTCCCGCGTCCACCGCACCGCCGCCGCGCAATCCTGCACGAAGGCGGGGAATCGCACCTCCGGATACAGGCGGTAATCCGGAATTACGGTGAGCAGCCCGCGGCTCGCGAACGCACCACCGAGGAAGCGGTAGATACTGCGCGTTCCGCTATCCCACCCACCGCCATACAGGAACACCAGAACCGGGAACGGCCCGTTTCCCTCCGGTGCGTAGACATCCAGGCTATGCCGCTCGCCCGGGCCATACGCCACCCCCTCCGCCACCAGGCGCGACGGCGCCAACGTGTTCAGGATCTTCACGGGCGAGCAGGCAGTGGCGGCCAGCGCGGTCGCCATACTCAGCAGGGAGCGGCGGACCAACTAGAAGAGGGTGTCCACGGTGATCTCCAGCAGGCCCACGCCTCGACTCCTAGTCCACACGGCAATCGTCATGTCGTGCCATAGCACACCCTGGAAACAGGCGTGAACCGAGACTATCCAGACGGGCAGCGGGTTTGCTCGGGAAAACGGCGCCTGCCGGTTCGGTGCACCCACAAGGGATTTCAACCATGTTCACAGAAATCATCGTCGCCATCTACGAGACGGACGAAGATGCCGAGCACGCCGTGGCCGAGATGCTCGCCGCCCATGTTCCGCAATCCGCCATCCATCGCCACACCAAGGCGGATATGCCGGCGCCCGCGCCGCATCCGGCCGAGCCTCAGCATTCCGGCTTCTGGTCCCGGCTGTTCGGCGGCCATAGCAGCGACCATGTGCTGTACGACCATGCCCTGCACAACGGCGGCAACGTGGTGACCGTGACGACCGTTCCGGACCATGATTTCGGGCCCGTGATGGAAATCCTGGAGCGCCACAACCCCATCGATGTCGAGGAACAGGCGGCAAGCTTCGTCGGCATCGCCCACTCGCCCGACCCAGTGGTGCGGGGCGCCGGCATCGCCCCGGTCGGCGAGCCGCTGGTCAACCAAGGCGGTCCCCGCGTGCGCCGTTTCGCGGTCGTTCCTCCGGCGACTCAAAGCTGAGCACACACGGCCCCTAACAAATCCATGTATGAAACGCAAAGACCATTTCAGACGTAATTGAGATGCAAGTGAGCAACGCTGTTACTTAAGTGCACCAGTTGGAGCCGGCCTGATCCTAACTGACGCATAGTTTGCGATTAACTGGCTCTTTGTGTTGAAGAACACGCGCAACTTTAGTGCGGCGTGTCCGCTTTGCCGTGCACTAGCGAAATGGCCTTGCCGTTCGCAACCGACTGCACGCAAGGACGCCCCCATGACCTCCGCCTGGTGCTTATGACGCACGAACGCCAAGTCGGGGATGCGCAGGTGCTTGCGCTGCATGCCGAAGATGTTTCGGTCACCAAGCGCCAGGCCGTCCGGACAGTGCAGGTCCGCCGCGAAACCCGCAGCCGCGACATGCTGGTGGAGGAAGCGCTGACCAGCACCGGCGTCGTCATCGAGCACATTCCGATGGGCCAGTTCGTCGATGCCGTGCCGCCCATCCGCGAGGAAGGCGACGTCACCATCCTGCCCGTCGTGGAGGAGGTCCTGGTCACGGAACGCCGGCTCCGGCTGGTGGAGGAGGTCCGCATCCGCCGGGTGCAAACGACCGCCCAACACGTCGAAACCGTCAAGTTGCGCGAGCAGCATGTCGTGGTGACCCGGTCCGGTCCGGCGATCCTGGGGGACGCCGCCCCCGTCGATGCTTCGGTACCGACGCCCGCCACAACCAGCCCTGCAACAAGGACCATAGCCATGTCAGACGAGACCATCGTCGCGGTTTACGATACCGCCGCCCATGCCGAACTGGCCGTCAGCGATCTGCTGGCCGCCAACGTCCCTCAGTCCAGCATTTCACGCCACGCGGCCGAGGGCATGTATTCGCCGGAAGCGACGTCCGTCACCACACGCCGCACCGAGGAGCAGGGTGGTGGCTTCTGGTCCAACCTGTTCGGCGGCAGCAGCGACGACCACGCTGTCTACGACAATGCCCTGCAGAGCGGCGGCAATGTGGTGACCGTGTCCGACGTGCCAGAGCATGATTTCGAGGCCGTCATGACCATCCTCGAAAAGCACAACCCGGTCGATATCGACGAGCGCGCCGCCAGCTATGTCGGCAGTGCTTCTTCGGTGAGCACCCCGAGCCTTAGCACCCCGAGCCTGGGCACCCCGAGCCTGAGCACAACGACGGCCGGCATGGCTCCGGGCGCCGTGGGCATGACCGAGGTTGGGATGGCTGGCTCCGACCTGGTTGGCTCCGATATCCGCCCCACGCAGCCCACGTCCACGGCCGGCCTGACGACCACGGCCGAGCAGGGCGGCACCATCCAGCTCGCCGAGGAGCAGCTCGCCGTCGGCAAGCGCCTGGTCAACCGCGGCGGCACCCGCGTGCGTCGCTACGTTGTGGAAACCCCGGTGCAGGAGAGCGTGACCCTGCATGAGGAAAAGGTGACGCTGGAGCGCCGCCCGGTGACCGACGGCCGCCCCGTGACCGACGCCGACTTCACCGACCGCACGATCGAGCTGACCGAGACTGCGGAGGAGGCCGTCGTTTCCAAGACCGCCCGCGTCGTGGAGGAGGTTTCGCTCGGCAAGACCGCAACGGACCGGACCGAGACGATCCGCGACACCATCCGCAAGGAAGAGGTCGAGATCGAGCAGATCCCCGGCACTGCGACGACGACGACCACGACCGTTCCGGGCACCACACCAAAGGTCTGATTCCCGCAAGATCCTCCCCCGCCTGCTTGGCGGGGGAGGTGGCGGGAAGCCTACGGAGGGGGCGCGGGCAGTGCGCGCATGCCCCCTCCACCATGCAAGTGCATGGTCCCCCTCCCCCGCAAGCGCGGGGGAGGAACTCGGGCGCAGTTGACACGACCGGCAACCGCCGCCGAGCATCGCGCGCATCCGAGGAACTCCCCCCATGCGCTTGACCCGCCGCACCCTGCTTGGCACCGCACTCGCTGCGCCCGCGATCGTGCGAGCCCAAGCCTCCACCCCCATCCGCATCGGCGAGATCAACAGCTACACCGCAGTCCCCGCCTTTACCCTGCCCTACCGCAACGGCTGGCAACTCGCAGTCGCTCAGTTGAATGAGGCCGGCGGTGTGCTGGGCCGCAAGCTGGAGGTGATGAGCCGCGACGATGCCGGACAACCGCAGACCGCCGTCCGGCTGGCAGGCGAACTGATGGGGGACAACCACGCCGACCTGCTCGCCGGTGGTTTCCTGTCCAACGTGGGTCTCGCCATCAGCGACTACGCCCTGCAGAACAAGGCGCTGTATATCGCCGGCGAACCCCTGGCCGACGCGTTGGTTTGGGAGAAGGGCAACGCCAACACCTTTCGTTTGCGCCCCTCCACCTACATTCAGGTGGCCATGCTGGTGCAGCAGGCGGCCAAGCTGCCGGCCAAGAAATGGGTCACGGTGGCGCCGAACTACGAATACGGCCAGTCCAGCGTAAAGTGGTTCAAGCAGATGCTCGCCAAGGCGCGTCCGGACGTGACTTTCGCCGCCGAGCAATGGCCCGCCTTGGGCAAGTTGGACGCCGGCCCCACTGTCGCGGCGCTCGAGCAAGCCCAGCCCGAGGGCATCTTCAACGTGCTGTTCGGCGGCGACCTGACCAGCTTCGTCCGCGCCGGCAACACCCGCGGGCTGTTCGACAACCGGGCAGTGGTGTCGTTGCTGACCGGGGAGCCCGAATATCTCGACCCACTCGGCGAGGAGACGCCGGAGGGTTGGCTGGTGACCGGCTATCCCTGGGAGCAGTTGCAGACCCCGGCCAACACCAAGTTCGTCACCGACTACCGCGCCATGTTCAAGGACCCGCCGCGCATGGGCTCCGTGGTGGGCTACGCGCTGATCCACTCGATCGCGGCAGGGTTGAAGCGTGCGGGTAGCACGGAGCTGGCGGCGATGCAGAAGGGCTTCGCCGGCGCCTCGTTCGAAACGCCGTTCGGCCCAGCCGCGTATCGCAGCCTCGACCACCAGAGCACGCTCGGCGCCTTCGTCGGCAAGACTGCGCTGAAGGATGGCCATGGTGTGATGGTGGATTGGCACTACGTGGACGGCGGCACGGTGATGCCGTCGGACGACTTCGTGCGGGCATTGCGGCCGGCCTGATTGGGCTTCGTCCTCACCCAGGGGCTGACGGCGCTGGCCAGCGCGTCGTCGCTGTTCCTGGTGGCCGCCGGGCTGACGGTGATCTTTGGCGTGACCCGAGTGGTGAACTTCGCCCAGGGCAGCCTGACGATGCTGGGCGCATACATTGCATGGACCATCCTACGCCACCTCCCGCGTGACCCGGCGTCTTTCACCGCCGGCGTGCTGCTGACCGCCGCCGCCCTGGCCGTGCTCGGTGCGCTGCTCGAGATGTCGCTGCTGCGCCGGATCTATCGCGCGCCCGAACTATTCCAGCTGCTCGCCACGTTCGGCGTGGTGCTGATGGTGCAGGATTTGGCCCTGCATATCTGGGGACCGGACGATCTGTCGCTGCCCCGGCCACCCTGGATGCGAGCCTACATCACGCTTGCCGGCCAGCGGTTCCCGACCTTCGACCTGTACCTGATCGCGATCGGTCCTCTCGTGCTCGGGCTGCTCTGGGTGGTGCTGCACCGGACGCGCTGGGGACGGCTGGTGCGCGCCGCGACGCAGGACCGCGAGATGGTGGCAGCCCTCGGGGTGGACCAGCGCCGCCTGTTCACCGCGGTGTTCGCCTTAGGCTCGGCCTTGGCGGGGCTAGCCGGGGCGCTCGCCTTGCCGGACGGTTCGGCCAATCTGGGGATCGACCTGTCGGTGGTGACGGAGGCGTTCGTCGTCGTGGTGGTGGGCGGCATGGGCAGCGTAGGAGGCGCCTATCTCGCCAGCCTGCTGATCGCCGGGTTGCAGGCGGCGGGCATCGTGTTCTTGCCCAAGATCACGCTGGTGCTGGTGTTCCTGGTGATGGCGGCGGTGCTGGCAATTCGGCCGAACGGATTGCTGGGACGGCCGGTCGTGGGTGGCTCCGTGCTCGGTGCGGCGCCGCCGGTTCGCCCGGCCCCCTTCGCCTTGCGCTGGGCCGGCGCGGTGCTGCTGGCCGTGTGCGCGCTGGCGCCCTTGGTCGTGCCGCCATGGCTGCTCGCGATCGGGACGGAGGCGGCGATCGCGGTGTTGTTCGCCGCCGGCCTGCACGTGATGATGGGGCCGGGCGGCATGCCTTCGTTCGGTCATGCCGCCTGGTTCGGCATCGGTGCGTATGCCGCCGGACTCGCCGCCACCAGCCTGGGCGCCCCGATGCCGGTGGCGCTCGCAATGGCGCCGTTGGCGGCCGGTGTGGTAGCGGCGTTGTTCGGTGCGTTCGTGGTGCGGCTGTCCGGCATCTATCTAGCAATGCTGACCTTGGCGTTCGCGCAGATCGTCTGGGCGGTGGCGTTCCAGTCGGTGGACGTGACGGGTGGCGACAACGGCATATTGGGCGTGTGGCCGCCGCCCTGGGCCGCGTCGCCGCGCGTATTCTACTGGCTCGCGTTGGCGCTATGCACGGCCGTCGTGCTGCTGTTGCGCCGGATGCTGTATGCGCCGCTCGGCTACGCGATCCGGGCCACTCGTGACGCCCCGGCCCGCGCTGATGCGATTGGGTTGCCCAGCACCGGCCTACGCGTGGCGGCGGTCACGATCTCCGGTGCCGCGGCCGGGTTGGCGGGCGCGCTGTTCGCCTACGCGCATGGCAGCGTGTTCCCCACCTACGTCACCATCCCGCGCTCGGTGGACGCGCTGCTGATGGTGCTGCTGGGCGGCGTGGGGACGATGTCCGGACCGATCGTCGGCGGTCTGGCCTACACCGGGCTGTCCGACGTGCTGCTGCGCGTGACCGAACTCTGGCGCTTCGTGCTGGGTGCGGCGATCGTGGCATTGGTATTGCTGTTTCCCGCCGGGCTGGCCGGCGCCTTTGCACGGCGCGCCGATGGCTGAGCGCCTTGCAGTCTCCGGCCTGCAACGACGCTTCGGCGGCCAGGTGGCGGTGTCGGATGTGTCGTTCGCTGTGGCGCCGTCGGAGATGCTGGCGCTGATCGGTCCCAACGGCGCGGGCAAGAGCACGACGTTCAACATGGTCGGCGGTCAATTGCGGCCGGACGCCGGGTCGGTGCGGCTGGACGGACGCGACATCACCGGTTTGCCCCCCGCCCGCATCGCGCATCTGGGCGTAGGACGTACCTTCCAGGTGACTGCCACCTTCGGCTCGATGACGCTGCGGGAGAATGTGCAGATGGCGCTGCTGGCGACCCGCCGGCAGGTGTGGCGTGCCTGGCGCCCGATGCGCCATCAGCACGCGGAGGAGGCGGACGCGCTGCTCGCCGCGGTCGACCTGCAAGGGCAGTCCGCACGGTTCGCGGGGGTGCTGGCGTACGGCGACTCCCCGCCTGCTGCTGATGGACGAGCCAACCGCCGGCATGGCGCCTGCCGAGCGCGTGGCATTGATGCAGTTGACCCGGCGGC
>CAXTWC010000044.1:27064-31228 GCA_964247805.1 uncultured Acetobacteraceae bacterium
ACCGCCGGCATGGCGCCTGCCGAGCGCGTGGCATTGATGCAGTTGACCCGGCGGCTTGCTACTGAACGGGGCATTGCCGTGCTGTTCACCGAGCACGACATGGACGTGGTGTTCAGTACCGCCGACCGCATCCTGGTGCTGAACCGCGGCATGTTGATCGCCGAGGGTAGCGGCGCGGAGATCCGGGCGAACGCTCGCGTGCGGGAGGTTTACCTCGGCACGGGTGAAACGTCGGGCGGGCATTGAATGCGCTGTAGAAACGCCGTCATGCCAGGGCCCGACCCTGGTATCCACGGGGTCGGGCAGATAATGTCAGACGAGTTTTTGACACTGGCGAGTGCAGCACGGTCGGCCGGTGTCGTCGGGGGGCTGTGGATACCAGGGTCAAGCCCTGGCATGACGGCGGTGTGGCGATGCTGACCGTCAGCGACCTGCACAGCCATTACGGCCGCGCGCACATCCTACACGGCGTCTCGTTCACCGCAGCCGCCGGCGAGGTGCTGGTCGTGCTCGGCCGCAATGGGGCGGGCAAGAGCACCACGCTCAAATCCATCATCGGCCTGGTGCGCCCGTCCGCGGGGCAGGTCCTGTTCGCCGGGCGCGCCGTGGAGCGGATGGACACCTTCCGCATCGCCCGCTTAGGCCTGGGCTACGTCCCCGAGGAACGTCGTATCTTCACCGAATTGACGGTGCGCGAGAACCTCGAGGTCGGCCGCCAGCCGTCCCGCCCCGGCCTGACCGCCTGGTCGCCGGAACGACTGTATGCCCTGTTCCCCAATCTCGGCGCGATGCGCGACCGGCCTGGCGGTCGGATGAGCGGGGGCGAGCAACAGATGCTCACCATCGCCCGCACGCTGATGGGCAATCCCAGTTGCGTTCTGCTGGATGAACCGAGCGAAGGACTCGCGCCTGTCATCGTCGAGCAGATGGCGACGGCGATCATGCACTTAAAGGCGGAGGGTGTCGGCGTCGTGCTGGCCGAGCAGAACCTGCATTTCGCCGAACGCGTTGCGGACACCGCCCTGGTGATCGAGGCCGGGCGCAGCGTGTGGGCGGGTAGCATGGCCGCGCTACGGGATGATGCGCAGGCGCAGTCGCGCTATCTCGCCGTTTGACTGCTCCCTCTTAGCTTGTGGGCGATCGGAAGGTGACGAGCTCCTTGCCTTCTTCCACCATCTCGCCCACAAGGGCGCGAACCTCGTCCACGATGCCGTCCGCCGGAGCGCTGAGGGTGATTTCGGTCTTCATCGCCTCGACCACGATCAGCGCCGCACCCTTCGCGACGCTGTCACCCGGCGACACCAATACGCGCGTCACCCGGGCCGGGATCGGGGCAGCGACACGGCTGGCGCCCGCTGCCTCCGCACCCGGCCCGGCTAGCGGATCGATATGGCGCAGGACATGCCCTGCCCCGGCCAGAAACACGGTGAGCTGATCGCCATTGCGAATGACACGGACAGGGCGCGCGACGCCGTCCACTCTCAGCGAATCACCGATCCAGTGCGCTCGTACATTGCCCTTAGGTGTATCCAATAAGGCGGTACCATCTGCCGCCATGTGCACGCGTATGGTCACAGCCGACTCACCCGCGGTAAAATGCACATCCTGGTAGCCGTCGCCGTTCATCCGCCAAGCATCCATCACCGCCCATGGCGAGTGCAAATCGCTGACCGCGTCCTGCTCCTCCCGCAGCACGAACAGGCTGGCCGCCGCCCACACGGCTGATTCCGGCTCGTCTGGAGGTGCGGCCATCACCTCGGGGTGGCGGGCGATGAGACCGGTGTCGAACACGCCGCTGGCAAACACCGGATGCCCGGCCACGGCGCGCAATAGACCGAGGTTGGTCTGCACACCCACCACTTCGTATTCTGCCAGTGCCGCGGACAAGCGGCGCAAGGCATCGGCCCGGTCGGAGCCGTGCACGATCAGCTTGGCGATCATCGGGTCGTAGTTCGGCGTGATGGCGTCGCCTTGCCGCACGCCGGTATCCACGCGTACGCCGGGCCGCTCGGCGGGTTGACGCAGATGCACCAAGGCGCCGACAGACGGCAGGAAATCACGCGCCGGGTCCTCCGCGTAAATGCGGGCCTCGATCGCGTGGCCGGTGATGGTGGGCGTGGTGGTGGGCAGGGGTTCGCCCGCGGCGACACGCAGCTGCCACTCCACCAGGTCCTGCCCGGTGATCGCTTCCGTGACGGGATGCTCGACCTGCAGCCGGGTGTTCATCTCCATGAAATAGAAGGCGCCACCTTCGGCGATGAACTCGACCGTCCCCGCGCCGACGTAGCCCACGGCTTTCGCGGCGGCGACGGCAGCGTCGCCCATGGCCTGGCGGCGGGCCGGATCCATGCCGGGCGCGGGTGCTTCCTCCAGCACCTTCTGATGGCGGCGCTGGACGGAGCAGTCGCGCTCGAACAACGAGATGGCGTTGCCGTGGGTGTCGGCGAACACCTGGATTTCGATGTGGCGTGGGGCGGTGAGGTACTTCTCCACCAGCACCCGGTCGTCGCCGAAGGAGGCAGCGGCTTCGCGTTTGGCACCATCCAATGCCTCGCCGAACGCGCCCGCTTCGGTCACTACGCGCATGCCCTTGCCGCCACCGCCAGCGCTGGCCTTGATCAGCACGGGGAAGCCGATGCGCACGGCCTCGGAGTGCAGCAACGCCGGAGCCTGGTCGTCGCCGTGATAGCCCGGCACCAGCGGCACGCCGGCCTCGTCCATCAGCGCCTTGGCGGCGGCCTTGGACCCCATGGCGCGAATGGCGGAGGCGGGTGGGCCGATGAACACCACGCCAGCTTCGGCACAGGCCTGGGCGAACTCGGCGTTCTCCGACAGGAAGCCGTAGCCGGGATGGACCGCCTGCGCGCCGGAGCGCCGGGCGACGTCGAGGATGGTGTCAGCGCGGAGATAGCTGTCGCGCGCGGGGGCAGGACCGATAGGCCAGGCCTCATCCGCCATCTGGACGTGGCGGGCATTGGCGTCGGCGTCCGAATACACGGCGACGGTGGCGATGCCCATGCGGCGGGCGGTGGCGATAACGCGGCAGGCGATCTCGCCGCGGTTGGCAATCAGGATCTTGCGGAACATGCCCATCACATCCGGAACAGGCCAAAGCGGGTTTCGGGAATGGGCGCGTTCAGGCTGGCGGACAGGCCGAGCGCCAGAACCCGGCGCGTGTCGGCTGGATCGATCACGCCATCGTCCCATAGCCGGGCGGAGGAGTAATAAGGATGGCCCTGAGTCTCGTACTGGGCTCGGATCGGCGCCTTGAACGCGTCCTCCTCCTCCGCGGGCCAGGTACCGCCTTTCGCCTCGATGGCATCGCGGCGGATGGTCGCCATCACCGAGGCAGCCTGTTCGCCGCCCATCACGCCGATGCGCGCATTGGGCCACATCCACAGGAAACGCGGCGAATAGGCGCGGCCGCACATGCCGTAATTGCCGGCGCCGAAACTGCCGCCGATGACGATCGTGAACTTAGGGACCGCCGCAGTGGCGACGGCGGTGACCATCTTAGCGCCGTCCTTGGCGATGCCGCCGGCCTCGTATTTGCGGCCCACCATGAAGCCGGCGATGTTCTGCAGGAACACGAGCGGGATGCCGCGTTGCGCGCAAAGCTCGATGAAGTGGGCGCCTTTCTGGGCGCTCTCGGAGAATAGGATACCGTTGTTGGCGACGATGCCGACGGGGTAGCCCCAGACATGGGCGAACCCGGTGACCAGGGTTGCGCCATACAGCCGCTTGAACTCGTCGAACTCGCTGCCGTCCACGATACGGGCGATCACTTCGCGGATGTCGAACGGGCGGCGCGTATCGGTGGGGATAACGGAATACAGCTCCTTCGGGTCGAAACGCGGCGGCACCGGCGTGCGCAGCTCTACGTCGGGCCGCTTGACCGTGTTGAGCGATGCCACGATGCGGCGAGCGATGCCGAGAGCATGGGCGTCGTTCTCGGCGTAGTGGTCGGTGACGCCGGAGACGCGGCTGTGCACGTCGGCTCCGCCTAAGTCTTCGGCAGTGACGATCTCGCCAGTGGCGGCCTTCACGAGTGGTGGACCGGCGAGGAAGATGGTGCCTTGGTTGCGGACGATGATGCTCTCGTCGCACATCGCGGGGACGTAGGCGCCGCCTGCGGTGCAGGAACCCATGACCACGGCGATCTGC
>CAXTWC010000045.1:0-30917 GCA_964247805.1 uncultured Acetobacteraceae bacterium
TGCGATCGATCGCGTAGGCGATGGCCTGGCGCACCTCTTTCTTGTCGAGATGCGGATGCTTGCTGTTCAGCTCGAGCACGCTGAGCGCCGGCGTCATCTCGTAGCCGCGCGTCTCCAGCCCCAGGATCGGGTTGTTCTTCATGCGCGCCAGGTCGGAGTAGTTGACCGCGCTATAGGCAGCGAAATGCGCTTCTCCCGCCTCCATCGCGGCCGACCGGGTCGCGGCATCCGGAATGAACCGCGCGATGATGCGGTTGAGGTATGGCAGCCCGGGCTTCCAGTATTTGTCGTTGCGGTCCAGCCGCACGTATTGCCCGCGTTCCCACTGCACGAACTTGTAGGGTCCGGTGCCGATCGGCTTGTTGGCGGTCGGGTTCTGCAACACATCAGTGCCCTCGAACACCGATCTACACACGATCGGCAGGTCGCGCCCGGCGAGTGCCTTCATCAGGTATGGTGCCGGGTTGGCGAGGCGCAGCACGGCAGTCAGCGGGTCGGGCGTGTCCACCGCGGTCAGCTCTGCCAGGATCACCGGGGCTGTTGGATGAACCTTCTTGAGCACCTCCATGAAGGAGTATTGCACGTCGGCGCTGGTGAACGGCTTCCCGTTGTGGAAAACCACCCCGTCCTGCAGCTTGAACGTGATGGTCTTGCCGTCCGGCGCGATCTCCCACGACTTGGCCAGGTTCGGCTGCGGCTTGAGGTCCCAATCGTAGGTGACCAGACCTTCATACACCTGCGTCGCAATCGGCGGGATGTTGCCGGCGGAGACGGCGTAATGCGCCAGGGTGGAAGGCTCCGGAGTTACGATCATGACCATGGTGCCGCCCCGGACCGGCTCGGCGGCGCGGCTGGCTGCCCCGAAGCTGGGCAGCGCGGCGAGCCCGAATGGCAGGGCAAGAGCTGTTCGGCGCGAAATCGTGGTCGAGGGCGGATCCTGGGACAAGCGGGCACTCCAACGAGTATTCTTCGGTGCCCACGGCCAGCAATGATCATGCCACGATTGCCCCATCGTCACCGGACTAGGCGAACGCAGCGCTCCCGCAATTAACCAATTGATACATTAGTCACGAGACGTCAGTGTTCAAACGCTCGTCTTGTCGGAGGGCGAAGTGGACCCCAGTTTTAGCGGCGCCACCTCAACCGCCACTTCGCCGTCGAGCACCTCAGTCCTGCTGGTTGCGGCTCGGCATCTCGTTCGCGGCCACCAACGCGCCCGCGATGGCTACCATGCGGCGGCCTTGATGCCGGGCAGCGTCCAAATCCTCGGACCGCGGCGGCCGGTTCTCGGCGCCCACGATGCTGGACGCGCCATAAGGCGAGCCCGCCTCCAGCATCGCCTCGTCCGTGTAGCCGGTGGGGATGATCACCATGCCGAGGTGAGCCATTGGAGCATACAGCGACAGCGTCACGACCTCGGTCCCACCATGTGGCCACGATGCGGTTGCGAAGGCGCCGCCAACTTTCCCGGCCAGAGCGCCACGCTTCCATTGGGGACCGAGCTGGTCGAGGTAGGCCTTCAATTCGGTCGCCATCGCGCCAAAGTAACAGGGCGTGCCGAACAGGATGGCATCGGCCCACTCCGCATCCTCCAGGGTCGGCGCCTCATACTGGGCATTCTGCCGTTTGGCATTCTCCAGCCAGCCCTTGGACTTCGCCATGGTTGCCTCATCGACCACTTCCCGCGTCCGGCGGAGGCGAACTGTGGCGCCTCCTTGCCGCGCACCTTCGGCGGCCGCCTGCGCCAGCGTCTCGACCGAGCCGGAGCGGGAATAGAACACGATGAGCAGACGGGTGGCGTCGGACAAGCAGACCATCCTGGACAGGGGACACCGACAAATGATGCGGCGCCGCCATTCGGTAAGGCCGCAAGCGCAGATCAATTTGCAACCGCCTAGGGTTCACCCCGATTACCGATGAAACCAACCGTCCACCGATGCAAATGGCCGCGCTGGCAACACCTATGCAGTCGGGATCATCGCGGTCGGCGGCGTCGTCCAAGGTGTTTGGAATGGAAGCGGGACATGGACAGATCGGTGGCGGCGGGCGTGGTGGCGATCACAGGTGCAGGATCAGGCATCGGTTTGGCGGCAGCCCTCGAATACGCAAGGCATGGCTGGAAGATAGGGCTGATCGGCCGCGGTGTTCCGGCCCTGGAGGACGCCGCCCGGCAGGTCGCCGACGCAGGAGGCACGCCCCACGTGGCGACCGCGGACGTTGCGGATAGTGCGGCCCTCGAGGCCGCGGCTGCCGCGATCGAGACAGCGCTCGGCCCCATCGACGTCTGGATCAACAATGCCGGGATCGGCTTCTACGGGAAGTTCACCGATGTACCGGAGGAGGCATTCCGCCGAGTGATCGACGTCAACCTTCACGGCGCCGTCAATGGCACCCGGATCGCCCTGGCACGCATGAAGCCCAGGAACCGCGGCACCATCGTGCAGATCCTGTCCGCCATTGCCTACCGCGGCGTGCCGCTCCAATCGGCCTACTCCACGGCGAAATACGGCCTCCGAGGTTTCACGGAGGCACTGCGGGCCGAGCTGGTGAACGACCGCTCTGCGGTTCACGTGACCATGGTGCATCCTCCGGCGGTCAACACGCCGTTCTACAGCCATGCCGGATCCGTGATGGACGAGGCGCCTCGTCCGCCGCCACCGATCTACCAACCTGAACTGCTTGGCGATGCGATCTATCTCGCAGGCACCCAGAAGCGCCGCGAATGGCGTGTGACAGGGGAGACTGTCGCGTTCAGCGTCGGAAACAAGCTAGCGCCCGGCTTGCTCGACCAACTCTCCGGCCTGTTCGGCGTGGCGGTGCAGCACACCGACCGCGACGATGTCGCCGAACGGCGGGATCCGAACACGTATGGACCGTCCACGCGACCTTCGGGCACTCACGGGCCGTTCGACTCCGAGTCGCTGAGCACTAGCGTGCAGTGGTGGCTCAGCAAGAACTCGGCCTCGCTCGGTCTTGGTGTGGGCCTACTCGCATTGGGCACAATGGCCGCGATCACCCGGCGACGAGGCTGACGTTCGGATGTCCCGCATGACGTTTTACGGCGTTGCCCGCTGATGCCGCGCGGCGTTGCCAAGTCCGAACTGCCGACCAAGTTGTGCGCCCATTGCGGCCGGCCGTTTGCGTGGCGCAAGAAATGGGCACGCGACTGGGAGCAGGTGCGTTACTGCTCCGACGCGTGCCGCTCGAGCGCTAAAACTAACCCGGCCCGGACTGCTTGACGGGAAGGCCGCGGCGTCGAATGCAGTTCTCGGACACAGTCGATAATCCCACTCTGCGTTAAAGGTTTGGTGGCTAACTGGGCCGTATAACCCGCTCGAATGCGGGGGGCGGCTGTTGCGGATATTGTCGGTTGCCCTCGCGGCACTGCTCGCCGGCTGTGCGGTGCCGGCCGAACCGTTCTCGTCGGCGCCGCCCAGCTTGCGTGTCGGTGCGGTGGCGCTCGCTGCGGGCCAACCGGACATCGCCGGGTCGGTGGCCGAGCATCATTTGGCCACGGCGCCGGATGACCCGGCGGCATTGCTGCTGCGGGCGCAGGCGAGGGCGGCGCAAGGGCGCGATACGGAAGCGGCGGCCGATTTCCGCCAGGTGATCCGACTCTTGCCCGGCTCGGTCGAGGCGACTCTCGGGCTGGCTCGTATCCTCATGGCGACCGATCCGGCCGCAGCCGGCACCATACTTGCCGAGATCGCCGTTCGGGGGGGCGCCCCGGCCAGCGTATGGAACAATCTAGGCGTCGCCCGTGACCTTGTGGACCACCATGGCGAGGCGCAGGCCGCCTATCGTAACGCGCTGGCGGCCGATCCGAGCATGGCGAGCGCCCAGCTCAATCTCGCCCACTCCTTCGCCCTCGCCGCAACACCGCTGAGCGAGCCCGTTCTGCCGCTTCCAACAGCCCCGGCGTGCATCGCCGCCGCCCCGCCCGCACCAGCCCCCAAAACGACCTTCCTCGACAACGCCGTGGCTGCGGTATCGCGGTTCGCCCATGCCTCGCAGGACGCCTTGCGGCTCGCGGAGGCGCGGTTGCGTTGTGACCCGGCGAATTTCGAGGGACGGTTGCAGGTGGTCAGCGCTGCCCTCAAGGCCGGGGAGGGAAGCCGGGCGCGCCAGCTCGCCACGGAGACGATACAGCAGGCACCGGCGGATCCCAGGGGCTACCTGATGGAGGGCGCCGTGGATTACTCCCAGGGCGACAGCCGGGAGGCACTCAAATCCCTGTTCAAGGCCCGCGACCTGCAACGCGCGGCGATCGGCACCGCTCGCCCCGGCGTGGATTAGCCAAATGCCGCGCGTCCAGGCTTTGAATAGCCCGCAACAGTCGGCCATGCCCGCCGTGCTGCGTGACCGACGGCGCCGCATGGTGCTGGGCTTCGTCGCCTTGAGCACGCTACCAGGCGCCGCGTTGGCCGGTGTCACTTGGCTACTACTCTATCGAAGCCGTGACGGTGCGATTGGTCCGGCACTTTGCGTGCGCGACTATCTGAATATGTGGGCCGCCGGTGCCCTGGCACGAGCGGGCGAGATCGGCACGGTCCTCCACCCGGCCCTGTACGACGCGTCGCTTAAAGCCCTGTTCGGGCCCGAATTGCCGCTTCACACCTGGAGCTATCCGCCGCCGATGCTGTTCCTGGCGGTCCCGTTCGGCCTCCTGCCGCTCATCCCTGGCTTCGTCCTGTGGGGCGCGGGCTCGCTCGCGGTCCTGTCCGGCGTGTTGCGCCGCTGCCGGCTACGCCCCGCAACGTGCCTTGCCATCGTGTTTAGCCCGGCCGCGATCGAGACCGTTCTCGCCGGCCAGAACGGTGCGATCACGGCGGCGATGCTGGAGGGCGGGCTCCTGCTGGTGGATCGCCGGCCGCTCCTCGCCGGGCTGCTGTTCGGCATGCTGACCACGAAGCCGCAGCTCGGCGTGCTGCTTCCGGTATGCCTGGTCGCGGCCGGGCGATGGCGGGTGATCGCAGCGACCGCGGCAACGAGCCTGGCCCTGCTCGGGGCCAGTGCTGCTGCGTTCGGGTGGTCCGCCTGGGTTTGGTATGCCACCGACGTCCGCCAGTTCATGACGGCGCAGATCCTCGACCAACCGTATGGTGCGGCATTCCAGCGGCTGATGGCCACGCCGTTCATCCTGGCCCGCTGGATGCAAGCACCGCTGCCGCTGGCCTACACAGTCCAGATGCTGGCCACCGCCGCTTGTGCCGTGGTTGCCTGGCGCGCCTGGCGGATGCCAGACGCCGACCCCAAAGCGCGCATGGCGCTGACCGGCTCGCTCGCGTTGTTGGCCACCCCGTACGGCTTTTCGTGGGACATGACGGGAGCGGCCATCGGCATTGCTGTACTCGCCGACATCGCGCTGGAGACGGGGTTCTGCCGGTTCGAAGCACTCGTCCTGGCCGCCGCGTGGATGTGGCCTGGCTGGGCGTTCTGGCTGGGCCATGCCGGCTTTCCGCCGCTTGGCTGCCTACCGCTAGCCGGCGTCGCGATCTGCGCCTGGCGCCGATTACGTCGCCCCGAGCCGGTGCGTTCTCCCTCTCCGTCCTCCACGGGAGAGGGCCGGGGTGAGGATTGCTCGTGCATAGCTCCAGCAGGCGTCAGTTCGTCAGCGTAACTTGGCTATTGCCCGTCCCACTGTTGCCACTGACGGTGCAGGTGAGCGCGTAAACAGCGTCGTTATAGTCTTTGTCGTCGGTGCCGACCCCGCCCATGTCATTCCACCAGAACCCGTAGCCGTCACCGTTGATCATGGCGCAAGTCAGTCCGGCATACTGATAGCCGGACGCGGTGTTGTTGCCGGCGAAGCACGCGCCGCTGTAAGGCGCCTTGGGCGGCATGGCCGAGGCGCTGCTCAGCTTGCCGATCTGCAAGCTGCAATTCGGCACCGCTGAAGTTGAAGCCGTCGGATAGCTCGTCGTGACCGTCTTGCCGTTCACGCTGTAGCTATAGTTCGCGCCCTGGCTCGGCGGCAGCCCTTGAGCTTCGTTGACGGAGTAGAACCAGTTGATGTTGCCGGACTGCTGATTATACGGTGCGACAGCGGTGTAACTCGAGGGTTTGAGGCCGAACGTCATGTTCGCCAGCACGAAGCCGAACGGTTGCGTCGCCGTGAAGGTGGGGATCGTCTGCCCGCTCAGCAGGGTCGCGCCGTATTGGCCGTTACAGCGACTGCTGCTGTTGTAGATGGCACTGGCCGACGTGCAGTTGGTGCCAACTTCGTAGAATTGCGAGAGCGCCGGAAACGAGTTGTAGACCGGCTTACCGTTGCTCATCGGCACGGGATACATCCAGATGGAATTCCAATCCCAGGCACTCGACGAGAACAGCGAAGTGCCCGGCGAAGACTTATTCACACTGATCGTGATGATCGGATTGCTCGCCGTCGCCGACGCTGTGAGGGTGAATGTCTTCTGGATGATTCCGAGGAACGGCGGCGTGATCGTGGCAGATGCCGTCACGGTGACGTTGTAGGCGCTGCCTTGGAAATTGGTTGTGCCGGAGGCCGCCGTCACGACGGGGGCGGCAACGCTCAGTGTCTTCGGCAGCGCGGCGGAGTTGAAGTAGCTGCTGGCCACGGTGCCCGCGGTGGCGGATTGGGCGGCGGTGGCATAGACCGTAGCGCCTGCCAGCGCCGCATTGTCCACGGCATCCTGCAGGGCCGTTTCGCCTTGCACCATCTGGGCGTAGTCGATGCCGAGGCCGACTGCGTAGGCCATCGGCAAGCCCATCAACCCGGCTAGCACCGCGATCGCGCCGCGCCGGTCGGTGAACACGCGTAGTACCTGTCGCATGCCGGAGCGCGCCTTCATGTCATCCACCGCAATTGCTGCAAACGATGGCCGTGTTGATCCGGGGGCGGGCGTAGATGGTCTGGGTCAGCGTGTAGTTTGCGGCCAGGAAGAAATGCGTCGTCGCCGTGTAAGCGTAGCCCGCCTTGACCACGATCAGGCTGTCGCCCGGATCTGGCAGGAGGCCCGACGCCGTCGCCAGGCTCACCGCCCCGGCGGCGCCAATGGCCGTCGCGGGTGTGTTGCACGAGTTGTCGCTCTCCCAATCCATCGCCGTGGTGCCGCTGGCCGATTTCGTGACGCTGGCGGTGGCGCTCGAGAAGCCGGTCGTGCTGAGCGGGGTCATGGTCAGTGCCACGCCGGAGCAGAGATTGCCCAAGGTCCCGCTCACCCCGCTGCTGACGGCTGTGTTCTGTTGCGCGACCATTTTGCCCAGCAGCCCCGCCGCGTGGCTCAGTTTCAACTGCGCCCGCAGCAACGCGGTTTCCTCGGCGACACCCATCAGCATCAGGATGAACAGGGGCGCGACCAGGGCGAACTCGACGGCTGCGATCCCCTTTATGCCGAGCCGGCGCGGTCTCGCTACGGTGTGCATCAATAAGGCTCGTTCTGTACGGCGATGGTGGACAGCAGCACGTTCGTTTTGCTGCCGGTGAGGCTGCCGATCAGGGTGAATAAGTAGGGGCGATTATAGGCGACCTGCACCAGCACGTCGGAATTGGCGGTCCCGGCCGAGACGCCGGTTGGGGACATGGTGCCGACACTGCTGACCGTGGCCAGGCTCAGCCCAGAAAAGGACGCACCCGACGTCACGTAGATCTGCAAGCTCGAGGAGCAGGAGCGGATCAGCAGCGCACCGGCTGCGTTGCAGATATCCGTTCGCAATACGGCGTCCGTCGTCGCATTGCCGATTTCTACCTGGCGTGCGCCCACGGCCACGGCATGGTCCAGCATGGTCTGCGTCAGGAACTCCAGTCCGACCTCCAGCACGGAGAATGCCAGGACCATGAAGACGGGTAGGATCAACGCCAGTTCGACGGCGGTGACACCCTGCGTGCTGCGCACCAATGCGCGCGCCCTGCTCCGGAGCGCCGTCGAGTGCGTGGCGGCCGGGGCCAGGAAGCGAAAGGCGGCGGTCATGGGGCGTTGAGGGGCGTCATGGCCAGCGACCGCGCCAGGTTGACCTGGGCAGCTCGCATCGACGGATCGCGGGCCAGCGCCTCGCGATACGCAGTCTGTGCGTCCAGGTGCCGCCCCAGCAAGTCGCGCGCGACGCCGAGATTGTTCCAGACGGCGGCATTGCGGCTGCCGGCCAAGATCAACGGGGCGAGCAGCGCCTCGGCACCGGCCGGGTCACTCGGCGTGATGAGCCGGGCAAGCCCCAAAGCTGCCTCCTCCGAGCGCGGCTGCACCCGCAGCACCTGCCGGAAATCGGCCGCGGCCGGCCCGGCCTCCTGCATCGCCGCCTCCGCCCGGGCACGCAGCAGCAAGGCGTCGGTGTCGCCGGGCCGCCGTGCCAGCCTTGCGTCCGCGACGGATGCGGCAATGGTGGGTTCGCCATCATGCAGGGCCACCTCACCCACGCGCAGGCTCGGCGCGCTGGTTGCGTACTGCTCCTGATGAGTGGTGCAGCCGGCCAACATTAATGCAGCCACGATCGGAATGAGATTGTGCAAGCAATGTCCTACTCAACGGAGTTGCAACGACATGACCTGTATCGCGGCAGGTCCGGCGATCACAAGGAACAGGGCCGGCAGGATGAAGAGGATCATCGGCACGGTCAGCATCACGGGCAGTCGGGCGGCGCGTTCCTCGTAGGTATTGATCATCTCGGTCCGCAGTTCCTCCCCGAGCGTTCGCAGCGCTTGGGTCAGGGGGGATCCGTATTGGATGGTCTGCACCACGGTAGTGCCAAGCCGGCGCAATGCCTCCAGCGAGGTGCGCTGCCCCATGTTGGTGAACGCGACCTGCGGATCGGCCGTCATCTGCAGTTCGTTCGATGTCGCGGCCAGTTCGGTGGCGGTGGCCGGGTGCGCGAAGCGCAGCTCCTGCGAGACCCGCAGGATGGCCGTCTCGATCGCCATCCCGGCTTCGGTGCAGATGATCATCATGTCCAGCGCGTCGGCCAGACCCGTCTCCACACGCTTGCGGTGCTGCGCCCGCATCTGCTTGATGATGAAGTCGGGCAGCAGCAGACCCACCGCGGCCGCCGCGACCACCAGCAGGTTGCGCCACAATGGCTGCAGACCGAAGTGGGTGGTGGCGAACCAGCAGAGCAGCGGCAGCCCGACCAGCAACATCAGCTTGCAACCAACGAACAGGCCGAGGTCCGACTCCCGCGCGAGCCCGGCATCCGCCAGCGTCCGTCGCAGCCCCCGCAGCGTTCCGGCTGACAACACGCCACTGCGGACGACGCGCTTGCCGAAGCCGCCCACCAAATGCAGCAGCCCGGGCCCGCGTTGTGCGCCGTGTTCTGCGGTGGAGCCGGTGCGCTGTTCGCGAACGGCCCGGGTGCGTGCCGCCAGGCGATCCACGCGGGCATTATGGTTCTGCAACACCACTGCGCCGGCCAAGGTCATCACCAGCAGGAGTGCCGCGACCTGCAGCAGGTGGGCGGGCGTCAGGCCGGTCACGAGAGCGACCTCACGATGATGGTGCGCATGACGAAGATCCCCAGACCCTCCGTCAGGATTGCGCCCGCGAGGATGGTGTGACCGGTGGCCTCCGTGAACAGCGGGCCCATGTAGCCGGGGTTGATCACCATCATGGCGGCCACGGTTACGATGGGCAGCACGGCCAGCACGACGGCGCTCGCCCGTGCCTCCGAGGCGAGCGCCTTGCCGCGAGCGCGCACCATCACGCGCCGACGGATCACGTCCGCGAGGCCCTCGAGGGTTGCCGCGAGCCCACCGCCGGTGCGGTTCTGCAGGACCAGGGCCGTCGTGAAGAAGCGGTACTCGGGCATCCCCGTACGCGCCGTGGCGGTGGCCATCGCATCGAGCAGCGGCGTTCCGATGGTGAGCGCGTTGCTGATCGCGCGGAACACCTCTGCCGTGGGTTCCGGCGCCTCCGTCGCGACCCGGCGCATGCTGTCCGGCAACGAGATCCCCACGCGAACCATGCGCACGATGGTGGAGAGCGCGTCCGGGAACTGCTTGAACAGCGAGTCGCGCCAACGCCGCGTACACCAGACGAAATAGCCCCGCAGCAGCACGAAGCCGGCAATCGGGAAACACGCCCAGCCGAGCGGTCCAACGAGCGACGTGGCCAGCCAGACGACACCGCGGGCCACACCGATTGCCATCACGACGGCCAGCCAGTTCGGCATCGGCCGCTTCGGGACCGCCGGGTCGTAGCCGACGATGGCTTGCAGCTGGGCAAGCAGTCTGGCCGACAGGCTGGTCTTCGGAGCGGGCTTGGCGAAGACCAGCTTCACCTCCGACGCCGCCGCTGGCCGGCCCGCTGCGAGCGTACTGAGCCGGCGCTTGATGCGTGCGCGCTGGCGATCGCCGCCCCGCGACAGTCGCCATGCGCCGACGCCCAGAGTGCCGGTCGCCAGGGCAGCGGCCATCGACAGCGCAACCGGGCTCACGACGCGCGCAGCCCGGCCGGGCGGCCCGGCTCGGTGGCCGCGGGGGTCTCGGCCCACTCGCGATCCACGTCGAAATACGCCAGGCGGTCGTGGAAGCTCGGCCGGTGCCGGCTGACATGTGGCGTGCTGATCAGGCTGCCGTCGCGCGGATTGGTGGTCGTCTCGAGCCGGAACAGGTCGTTGGTGACGACGACGTCGCCCTCCATACCCACGATATCGGCGATCTGCGTGATCCGCCGCTGGCCATCGCGCTGGCGCTCCACCTGCACGACGATGTTCACCGCGCTGACCACTTGCTGCCGGATCGCGGCCGGGGGCAGCCCCACATTGCCCATCATCACCATGTTCTCGATCCGGGTCAGCGCATCGCGGGCGGAGTTGGCGTGCACGGTGGACATGCTGCCGTCATGGCCGGTGTTCATCGCCTGCAGCATGTCGAACGCCTCGCCGCCGCGGGTCTCACCGACGATGATGCGATCGGGCCGCATGCGCAGCGCGTTGCGCACCAGGTCTCGCGCGGTGATCTCGCCGCGCCCCTCAAGGCTGGCGGGCCGGGTCTCGAGCCGCACCACGTGCGGCTGCTGCAGGCGCAACTCGGCCGCGTCCTCGATGGTCACGATGCGCTCGTCCCGATCGATCAGGCCGCTGATCGTGTTCAGCAGCGTGGTCTTGCCCGACCCGGTGCCGCCCGAGATGATGATGTTCAGCCGAGCCCGCCCTGCGATCTCTAGGAAGCGCGCGGCGGCTGGATGGATCGAGCCGATCTGCACGAGACGCGCGAAATCCATCGTGCGCCGGCCGAATTTGCGGATCGACAGGCACGAACCATCCAGCGCGAGCGGCGGCAGCACGATGTTGACGCGGCTGCCGTCCTTCAGCCTGGCATCGAGCAAGGGGCTCGACTCGTCGACCCGGCGTCCCACCGTGGCCGCGATACGCTGGCATACATGATACAGGTGGTCGTCGTCACGGAAGCGCACGCCGGACAGCGATAGTTTGCCGGCCCGCTCGATGAACACCGCATTCGGGCCGTTGACCATGATGTCGGCGATGCTATCATCGTTCAGCAGCCCCTCCAGCGGACCCAGCCCGAGCATGTCGTGGGCGATCTCGTCCGCCAGTCGCCGCTGCTCGCGCCCGTTGAGGTTGATGCGGCGCTCGGTGGCGATCTCCCCCACCAATTGCTCCAGCTCGTTGGCGAGACGGTGCGGGGAGAGCGCCGTCGCCGCCGCCGGGTCGATGCGCCCCAGGCAGAGCAAACGGATGTCCTCGGTCTGGTCGGTGCTGGTTGCGACCGGGTCGGGGCAAGCTGCAAGCCCGAACGGCACGGCTTCGGACGCGCCTAAGCCGCGCTTGCCGAACGGTGAAGCTGCCGCGCCCGCGATCACGCGCGGCCCCGCAGTCGGCCGAAGACGGCTTGGCCGATCGACCGCCGGGCGGTGGCGGCCGGCGCACTGGCGAGGCGGGGTATGCTGAGTTGCCGCGCCAACTGGTCGATTGCCGAGCGGAATGGCGCGCTACTCTCGACGAGGGGGCGCCCGAGATTGGCGGCGTCCGTGACCTTGCCGGAGAGCTCGGGGATCGTGATGTCTACCCGCGCCCCGAGCGTCTGCTCCACGTCCGCGCGCGACAGTCCACCGGGACGGCCGAGCCGGTTGAGCAGCAGGATCGGCCGCCGGCTCTGGTTTGCCCCGGCGGAAAGCCCGATCAGACGCATCGCACCGCGGACCGAGGCGAGCGTCGGTTCCAACACCAGCACTCGCTGCGTGACGCCGGCAAACAGATCGCGGGCAAAGGGCTCCGCGCTGAACGGCGCATCGATGACGACCACATTGTAGCGCAGCCGCATGGCATTCAGCAGCGTTTGCGCGGCGCCCTCGGCATAATCAATCGCATCGGCGGGGTGCAGCTCGCTCGCCATCAACGACAATCGCCCGTCCACGGCGTCGTCAGCCACCAGTTCAGCCGCCCGCTCCAGGAACACGGTATCGATCCGGCTGGGCGTGCGCAGCGCCTGGAGCAGCCCCTCGCCCAGCCCCATGTCCAGCATCAGCCCCGCACTGCCCAGATACAAATCCGCATCCAGCAGGCAAGTATGGCTGCGGTGCGTTGCCGCGAGCTGCCACGCCAGGTTGGCGGCGACGGTGGTGGCGCCCACGCCGCCGCTCGCCCCGGTGATGGTCAGCGAACGGCCGCCGCTGGCGGTGACCACGCTATGGGCCTGGCCCCGCACGATCGGGCCGAACAGCTGGGCGACGCGCTCGCGGCTCAACGGCTTGGAAAGGTATTCGGAGACACCTAAGCCTCGTGTCAGCTCGCGGTAGAAGTCCAGCTCCTGCGATTGGCCGATCACCAGCACCGCCGCGGAGGGTTCGGCGATTTCCGATAGCGCCTGTAATGCGCGGATCGCGTCGGTCTCGCCGCCCACATCCACCACCAGCACGCGCGGCGTCGCCGACTTGCGCAGGGTCGCTATCGTCGCCGACAAGCCGCCCCGGCGAATATCGAGCCGGACGCAACCCGCGTCGGTCAGACCGTCCCGCAGCACAGCCTCGCTCTCGGCATCGTTGACAAATGCCAGCAGGCCGCCGCGGTCCTCCTGCTTGCCGATAGGGCGCTCGTCTAGGAGGAGCGCGTTCCCGGGATGCATGTCCATCAGTTTGCCACCGGCGCCGTTGCGGCCGTCGCGGTGCTCTGGGCCGCGATGTCCGACACGGTGGCGCTCGGCAGCGCCTTCACGGTCCCCTTGCGCAGACGATCCACCGCGGCGGCTGCTTCCTGGCCATCCGCCCCTGGGTCGCCATGGCCGAATCCGACGTCCTGCCAGCGGGCTGCCTGAGCGGCCAGGTTGGCGCGGTTCGACTCCGAGAAGTTCCAGGAGCCCGGCCTATCGAACGGATCCGCACAGCCTGCGACGAGCGCCAGGACGGATAGGGCCAAAGCCCGCAAGGTAACTTGGTTCATTGCGTGGGGGCTCATTCGAGGACGAAGCCATTGAGGTTGCCCGGCGCCTTGATCGGGATCGGCGCGGCGCGGCGTTCGGCCTGGTGCAGCAACAGGTCACGCTGTGCGTCGCTCGGCGGCAAATAGTTCTCGCCCGGAACGTGCAAGCGGCTGCGATCATTGACCGGCGTTGCCACCGTCGGCGTCACCACGATGACCAGTTCGCTCTTGTTGTGGAGGAAGCTGGTCGAGCGGAACAGCGTGCCCAGCACCGGGATCTCGCCAAGCCAGGGCACGCTGACGTCCTGCTGGGTGACGGTATCTTGCAGCAGACCGGCAATGGCGAAGCTCTGCCCGCTGCCGAGTTCCACCGTGGTGTCGGCGCGGCGCACCGTGATCGCGGGGATCGAGATCGCGTTGTTGGAGGAGGAAAGCGTCACGGCGCCGTTCGTGGTCAGCGCGCTGACTTCGGTACGCACATGCAGGTTGATACGGCCGTCATCCAGCACGGTCGGTATGAAAGCGAGCGAGATACCGTACGGCTTGAAGGCGACGGTGATCGCGTTGTTCTGCTGCGCCACGGGGATCGGGAACTCGCCGCCCACCAGGAAGCTCGCCGTCTCGCCGCTCATCGCCGTCAGGTTCGGCTCCGCCAGCATGCGGGCCAAATTGTCCTGCGCGAGCGTCTCGATGATGTTCTGGATCGAGGTGCCCTTGATCGTCGTGGCCAGTGTCGACACGCCGGCCGTGGTGAGGAGGCTGACTGGGTTGGCGAACCCGACTGCATAACGGCCCACGACGCCGCCGAGCGATTGCCAGTTGACCCCGAGCTCCCGGGTCACGTCGCGCTGCATCTCCGCGATGGTGACTTGCAGCGAAACCTGGGTGCCGGAGCTGACGTGCAGGTCGTTCTGCACGGTCTGCGTGGTCGGAACGTATTGGCGGGCGAGGCCCATGGCGCGGTTGGCCTGGTCCGGCGTTTCGGCCAGGCCGGACAAGCCGACGCCGCCCGGGGTTGCCATGGTTCGGGCGGACAGGCCGGGGATAGTGCGCCGGATCGCGCCGCTTGCCGCCGCCGCGATGGCCCCGCTGGGTATGACGGTGATCTGCAGCTGGGCGACCAGGTTGCCGGCCGAGTCGAGTGCCGCCAGCGTCGTGGCGCCGACCCCGGTGCCAAATACGAATAGGCTGTTCGCACTCGCTGGGCGGACCTCGGCCACTTTGGGATCGGCAACGTAGATGTTCGCGGCCGCGCCCGACAGCGTCACGACGCGGCCTTGCCCGGACTGCACCGTGATGCTGCCACTGCGTCCGACCGCCTCGCCCCCGGCAGCAACGTTATTAGGGGCTTCCTGCGCCAAGCCGGTCTGGCTCAGCATCGGCGAGGCCAAGGCGAGGCCGAGTAGCCCAATTCGCCAAACGTTCAAAATTGAAAATCCTTTCTATCGGACGTGCCATGCCAGACGTGAACGGTGCTGCTGCGGACCGGTGCTGCCTCACCCCCCAGACCGGCTGCCACGTCTCCGGCCCAAATCGTGGCCGGCCGGCGCGCTTGCCCCGGTCGCGGGCCTGTTGTGTCGGTGGCGCGCACGGAGAGCGCCAGCTTGCCGAGTTTGGTCGCCACGGTGAGCCGCGTCGCCTGGTCGGGTGTGACCTCCAGCGTCACACTGCGGGCGGTCTTCGGTGACGCCGGGTCGGCTGGAGCGCCTGGGGCGGGCTGCTGATCCACCGCTACGACACGCAAATCGTCGAGCAGTGTGTCGCCGAACACGCGACGTGCCGGCACCGCCGCATCGGATTGCTGGGTCAGGATGACGTCGACATGATCGCCGGGCCAGATGAGGTCGAGTGTGGATGCCAACGAGTCGGCGCCGAGCGTCATGGCGCGCATGCCGGGGCTCAAGGCCGCCGCGAGGAAGCCGCGATCTCCCGGGCGCACGATGTCCTGCGGCACGATGACGGCGCCGGGCTTCAATGCGTGCTGGACCAAGGCGCCTACCAGGGCAGAGCGGTTCTGCGCTGTACTGGCGCTCGCATCGGCGGGGATCGCGCTCGCCAGCAGGCTCTGCTCCGCGAGGTCTTCCAGCTTCAGTAGCGTTCCGGCCTGGATCGGCCCGGCTGCCACCAGCACGGCCTGCTTCGGTCCGACGGGCGGCGGTGGCGCGACCTCGACGACAGGGGCGGTCGTGACTGCCGGTTGCAAGCTGACCCAACCGATCAGGGCCAAGCCGCCCAGCCCCATTGCGATCAGGATGCCAGTTAGGAAACGACTCATCGCTCAGCCGTTCAGAAGCATGAGGAGTGCGCCGGTCGCGATGGCACAACCGTATGGGATCGAGCGGCGTCGGCTCATGCGCCAGCGCTCGACCCGCAGGACCCGGTGCACAAGCTGCACTGGCGGCCGGCCCCGCGGGGGCGAGACGACCAGAGAAAGGATCAAGTAGCACACGGCCAGGGCGCCGCCGGCAAAGGCGATCTCGGCCAGGAGGCCGGGCACGTCGACGGGCGCCACCAGCAGGACCACGGCGGAAAGCAGCTTGACATCGCCACCACCGAGCCAGCCACGCAGCCAGCAGACGGTGCTGATGATGAAGCACAGGAGACACGCGAGCAGGGCTCCAGCTAGTTGACCCTCGATCCCGCGAACTACCAGGGCGGCCAAAGCCACAATAACGGCGTGACCGTTTGGGATAGTACGGAACGCAAAGTCCCACACCATCGCAGCGGCAAGTGACGCGCAGGCGAGCAATATTGCCGCGACGCGAAGTTCTTCGAGTGTCATAGCCGGCCCCCCATCGCTTTTCGCCTGCGACCCGAAACCACCGTCCAATATGCCGGCGGCGGTTTCGGGCAGAGGTGTCGTTAGATGGAGGTGCCGATGGTCGTGAAGACGGTGGCGAGCTTGGTCTCGAACGCCGTGATCGTCCCGACCAGCGCAACTGCAATCAAGGTAGCTAGGAGGCCGTACTCGATGGCGGTGACGCCGCGACGGTCACTCTTCAGGCTCTGCATCACAGTCAAACAGACTTTATACATTTGAATTCCTTCCGCCGAAGCTGAGGCTTCAGCCGACTATGACGTAGTCGGTACGACTACGTTAAAGCAATATTAAACTGTCCAAAAAACGTTGTCGTGAGCACATTTAGTCTTAAAATATAGAATGATGGTTTATGCGTGGTTACGAAGGAGGCGGCTTACCGTGGTTCAGCGGGGCATCCGGATCGCGCCGTAGAACACGTGGATTCCCGCAAAGGCGAGTGATGGCCGGGTCACAATCGGACCGATGACACGAACCGGAATCTCCGCGGATGAAGGCTGACGGCCGCCTGCCCATGCAGAGAAAACCAGTGACCGATAGGAGATTCCCTCATGCTCGCGCGCGGAGTGGTACCGCGCGATCGCGCTACCCCAATCCCCTGTTTGAGCATGCAAGCCCACAAGGAATTGGGCTGCATAGCGGGCGTTCGCGCTGGAATCGAACGCGTCGGAGAGCGTTGCGAACGCATCCGGGTGCCACCCCAGATTGATCTGGAAACACCCGACATCGATCGATCGGGTTCCCTGTGCGACCAACGTAGCCACGGTGGACGTGGCTGCAGCGGCCGACTGTAACTGGATGCCCGCTCCGTTGACGTTGATGCTCCAGGGCCAGATCCGGATGGTTCCCGTCGCACGATCCCACCGGCCTGCCTCGACCCGCCCGATCGCCGCCAACATACCGGGTGGAACACCGGCCTGCTGCTCCGCCGCCGCTGCCGCCACCTCGCAGCTCATGTCGAGCGTGGCGGCGTGCGAGGGAAGCGGGACCGAGAGGACGGATGAGGCAAACAGTGCCGTCACGCAACCAAGTAGGTGGAAGCAGCCGAGGCGAACAGTCGGACGTCTGAACAGCCGAAGCCGGCGAGTGTGGCTATCACCAGCACTCATATATGGACGGGATATTGCTTGTACCTCTCTGCCCCCGGATGCAGCGTGGAGGCGAGACGTCCTGTCGCGCCGGCCAACACCATGATTCGGGATGCACACGCTAGCACAACAACGACGTATTCGATACGACTACATGCAGGGTGCCTCAGCCACGGATCGTGATCGGCACACGAAGTGCCACAGATGCACCTTGGTGCGGCTCGGTGGTGATCGAACCGGGAAGTTGGATCACGCGCTCGAACGTTGCTTATTTGTCACAAGCAACCACGCCCGCTGCCTCACAACCATCATATGCTAATAAGTTGCGTCCCGCCGTGATACGAACGACGTGTCGTTGGGAATGGTTACGTGGCAATCAGTGCGAGAGTCCGGCTTAGCTCTGCCTTGCTGCTGATGGTGCCCGGCTTGCTTGCGGGGCCGGCCAAGGCGGACGATGCGACCCAGGCGGAATTGCGTGAGTTGCGGACCATGGTCCGCAAGCAGGCCGAGGCGATGGAGATGTTGCAGCACCGGCTTGACGGCCTGGAGTCGCGCCAGCGGGGCGGCGCACGGCCCCAAGCGACCCAGGTTGCGAAAGCGGCCGAGCCGCATGGGCCACCCGGTTCGACCGGTTCACCTCCGAAACCGCAGGGCTCGACACAGACAGCGCAAGCGGCGGCCGCATCCAACACCGACGGCAATGAATCCTACGAGTTGGAGGCGCCTCCGGGCTTCAGGCCCCTGACAGTGGGGCCGTACGGCAAGGTTCCCGCTCCGACCGATCGCAATGTCGCCGTCACGCAGCAGCCGGGCAACCTGCCTGGACGATCGGCCGTGCAGCCCTATACGGCTGCCAACGTGGGTACCCCCGGCGGCATTGCGCCCATCCCGGCCGCCCCGGTTGCAGCCGGCGCGGACCGTGTCCGGTTGACGTTATCGGGGCAAGTCAATCGCATGCTGCTGTATGGCAATGACGGCCGTGCCTCCGCCGTCCGTAACGTCGACAACAACAACTCCTCGACCCGGCTGCGCGTCGTCGGCGAGGGCCAAGTGAGCGACACCGCGTCGGGCGGCGTGAACATCGAGACGGAGCTGCGGCCAAACTCCTCGGCCTCCACGACACTGACGCAGAACCTGCCACAGCCTGCCTCGGCGACAACGTTCACGGTGCGGCAGGCCGAGGTATATTATCAGGATACCCGCTACGGCGGCGTCCGGCTTGGATTTGGCAGCACGGCGTCGTACCTGACCGCCGAAATCGACCTGTCGGGCACGTCCGTGGCGTCCTATGTCTTCGTGTCGGACTTCGACGGCGGTTTCGCGTTCCGGCAACGGGGGGACGCGATGGTGCCAGTGAGCAGCACCAAATCCGTGTTTTCCCCAGCCGGCGCGTTTGGCCCGGCGGTCGCGGGGGTGTTCAATGCCATGGACGGCCTGAGCCGCGACGACCGCATCCGTTACGACACCCCGCGCATAGCCGGGTTCCAGTTCAGCACGTCCTACGTCGACGGCGGCGCCTTCGATTTCGCGTTGCGCTATGCTGGCGAATTCAACGGTAATCAGCTGGTCGCCGGCGTGGGCTTTGCGGATGCCGTGGCGCGCAACCATATCGCAGCCACGGCGGTGTCCGGCTACCCCGGAGCGGTTGCAAATCTCTACGGCTATGCCGGCGTGCCGACTGGCTCGAACGGCACGCAGGTCCTGGGCACGGCGGCGTCGCCGAACAGTGGCGATGCATCCGCCAACGGAAGCAAGCAGTATGACGGCAGTGCGTCGCTGCTCCTCAAGAACGGCATCAACTTCACGGTCGCCGGGGGAGTGCGCGACACGATTTACCTGGATCCACTGGGTAAGCGGCTTACCCCCACCTTCCTGTTCGCCAAAGTCGGCTATCGGGCGAACCTGTTTCCCGCCGTTGGGATCTCCGCCATCTCGGCGGATTTCGCGCAGAACAACGACTTGCAATTCAACGGTGACCACGCCCGCTCGTACAGTGGCGCATTCGTGCAGAACATCGATGCGGCTGCGGCCGAGTTGTTCCTCACCGGGCGGGTCGAAACGCTACGGCGCACGTTTGCCGACTACGACAATCTCGTCGCCGTGGCGCTTGGAGTACGCGTCCGATTCTGACGCTTAGGACCCTCGTGCTGTTCTCGCTGTTGCTGAGTTTGGCCGCGTGCGGATTGAAGCCGGAGGCGTTCCCGACGCCGACGTCCGAGATGGAGCCAAGGCCTGGGGTGTTCAGCGGACCTACGGGAGACGTCGTGCTTTACCGGCGCTGAACCAAGTTCAACCGGGTGGGGGCCGACCGAGCAATTTGGCGAGCTACCCGTTCGGCTTGGGTTCTGGACTGCGCGGGCTGCTTGTCCCCGCGGTGCCGTCCGAGGCGGCGTCGCCCGGCACATTCGGATCCGACCCCGGGTGGCTATAGGGCGATGCCCTGGTGTGGTTCGGGCGCATATCGTGCGCCGCCTGCGCTGGCGATTGCCCGCCACCGATCACGGACGAACGCCGGCTCGTGCCGAGCGGTTTTGGATGTGTGTCAGACACGCCTTGCGCAAGCGCAGGGAGGGCAAGGATGACGCAGGCTGCGGTAATTGAGGCTAGACGGTTCACCTGATAGGTCCCTTCGTGGTCCATGACATCCGGCACGGCGGACGGGCGACAGCAATCTAGCCGACACTACGCCCAGGTCCGGCCTTTGTCGCGGACGTCGTGGTCGCCTCGTGATCGGATACTGCCGCGTCCGGCATACGTCGTTTGCCGCATATGTCACGCAACCCGACCCTGATAGTCACCAGGTGTTCACGTCGCGGCGCGAAAGCCGGGCGGCGCATAGCGGGGAGGCACCATGATCCACGGCGATATCAGCAGCAGCAAGGACACCGTCGGCGTCGCAGTCGTGAACTACAAGATGCCGCGGTTGCACACCCGGGCGGACGTGCTGGCCAACGCGCAGAAGATCGCGGACATGGTCGTCGGGATGAAGGCCGGATTGCCCGGCATGGACCTGGTGATTTTTCCGGAATACTCGACCCACGGCATCATGTACGACAGTGCCGAGATGTATGCCACGGCATCCCAAGTGCCGGGCGAGGAGACCGAGATCTTCGCCGCGGCGTGCCGGAAAGCAAAGACCTGGGGCGTGTTCTCGTTGACCGGGGAGCAGCACGAGGACCATCCGAACAAGGCGCCGTACAATACCCTGATCCTGATGAACGACCGCGGTGAGGTCGTGCAGAAGTATCGCAAGATCATGCCGTGGGTGCCGGTCGAAGGCTGGTACCCCGGTAATTGCACGTATGTCAGCGAGGGGCCGAAGGGGCTGAAGATCAGCCTGATCATCTGCGACGACGGCAATTATCCGGAGATCTGGCGCGACTGTGCCATGAAGGGTGCCGAACTGATCGTCCGCAGCCAGGGCTACATGTATCCGGCCAAGGAACAGCAGATCCTGATCTCCAAGGCCATGGCGTTCGCCAACAACGTCTACGTTGCCGTGGCCAATGCGACCGGCTTCGATGGCGTGTATTCGTATTTCGGCCACTCCTCGGTCATCGGGTTCGACGGTCGGACTCTGGGCGAGTGCGGGACGGAGGAATACGGCATTCAATATGCTGCGTTGTCCGTTTCACTGATCCGCGATGCGAGACGTACGATGCAGTCGGAGAACCACATCTTCAAGCTGCTGCATCGCGGCTACACCGGCATCATCAATTCGGGCGAAGGCGACAAGGGACACGCGGACTGCCCCTTCGACTTCTACAAGAAGTGGATCGCCGACCCGGCGGCCACGCGCGAGATGGTAGAGGCGATGACCCGCCCGACTGTGGGGACCGAGGAGTGCCCGATCGAGGGTATTCCTAATGAGGCGACGAGCCACCGCTAGACTCTCCCTCTTCCCTTAGGGAGAGGGCTTTTTGACTTGCTCTACGCCCGGGTCAGCCGGGCGTACATCTGTGAAAGCCGCGCGGGTAGGGCGTCGAGGCGGGGGACCGCGAGGCACGAGGCGCGGCCAAAGATCGCTTCTGCCGCCGCCATGTCCTGTTGTCCGAGGATCATGCCGAACACGTCGATGCCCGCTTGCTTCAGGGTCAGCACGGCGTGCCGGGCATCCTCGGCAAGGTCGGCCGGGTCGGGCGTGTCGATGTCGAACGGCGCGCCATCGGTCAGCACTAAAACCAGGCGCCGATGCACCGGCAGCTTGCGTAGCAAGGTTCCGGTATGGCGTAGCGCTGCGCCCAACCGGGTCGACAACCCGGCGGACAGGCCGGCCAGCCGCGCCTGCGCTTCGGCCGACCATGGTTCGCCCAAAGCCTTGACGGTGAACAATCGAACATCTTCGCGCCCGTTCGATGCGAAGGCGAGCACGGTGAAGGCGTCGCCCGCGGGGCCCAACGGCTCCGCTAACAGCGCCACCGCCTGGCGTTGCAGGTCGAGCACCGACCCGCCCGGCAGCCTGGCACCCGTGGAAGCCGACACGTCGAGCAACAGCGCCAACGCCAACTCGCGCCGCCGTCGCCCGGTGCCGCGGTGTACTCGGTGGTCTGGGGTCAGCCCGGCACGCTGCTCGCTAATGGCGTCCAGCGCGGCATCCAGATCCAGTTCCTCGCCCTCGGCCTGCCGCCGCAGCCGTGCGGCCCGCCCGACACGGGCACCCCGCACCAGGCGGGCGACCCGGCTGCGGAGTTGTGGGTCCGCATCCAGCAGGGCGGTGATCGCTCCGGCATCGCCAAGACGGGGCGAACCCTCGCGGATCGTGGTCCAATCGGGCCGGACTACCTGGGCGTGGCGATCCCACTCGGCGACGGTCGCGAGAACGGGGCCGGGTTCATCCGCAGCGTGGGCGGGACGGGCCGCTGCTGCTCGTGGGCTCGGCTGCTCCGGCCCACGGTCTTCGTCCTCGGTTCGGTTCAGCCGTGCGGCCTCGACCATCAGGTCCGCCGTGTCGGGATCGGGCGGATCCGCCGGGTCTGCCTCCCACAGGCCCCAGCCGTCGTCGCGATAGGGTGGTTCGACCACGTAGGTGCGGGCGTTGAAGCCGAGCCGCTGCTGGCCGATCTCGTGGCCCAGCACATTGCCGATCGTCCGGCTGCTCTGCGCATCGCTCCGGTCCGCCGCGGCAAACAGGCGGCGGGCCATGGCCACAAGCCCGTCCGGGTCCGGCCACGCCGGGTCGAACAGGGCGCGGGCCAAGCGCGCCAGCAGGCCGGCCGCCGACGGCACGCCACCCGCCTCGGCCTGGTGATATGGGTGCCAGAGCCGCCGCAGTCCGGGGAAGCGCTGCATCGCCAACGCCTCCACCCGCGCGTCCTCCAGCAGCGTGATCAGTGCCACTTGCAGCGGCTTGAGCTTGCCGAGCGGGAAGCGGGGGCCGCCGAATGCGAGGTGGGCGCCGGCATGGGCCAGGCTCGCGCGGTACAGCATCGGTGCGGCGTCCGGCGCGACACCGGCGAACAGCGCCGGCAGCATAATGAGGTCGCCGGACAGGCTCGTGCGCCGGGCTAGCGGCGCAGCACGCAGCAGCGGCGGCCGCGCCCACAGCGCTGTGGCATACCGCGTGAGGGTTGGCTCGACCTCCGCGTAGCCCACCGCACCGGACAACCGGGCCAAGGTCTGCAGCGCCGCCTTGTCTTCCAGGGCGAAGAAGGCCCGGCGTCGTTCGGCCCGCCCCCCGGCCTGCCGAATTCCGGTCGCCACGAACTCTGCCAGCCCGGCGAGCCCGGCGGGACGCAGTAGGCGTGCCATCGATCGGCAGGCGGGCAGCACGGATTCCGGAGCGTTTCCCGCGAGCCCCACCAGGATGCGCCACCAGGCAACCGGATCGACCGCCGCCGCATGTTGCATCGTCTCCAGTGCTGCCAGTGTGGTGGTCGCATCGGTCCGGCGGCACAGCTCGGCCGCCTGGTGCAGGCACACGGCCAATTCCTCCAGCCGGTGGAGCCGACGCCGGGTCAGCGTCGCGGCGGCGGCCAGGCAACCCGGCCCCGCATTCACCCAGGCCAGCTCCAGCACGGCCTCGGCCCACCCCTCGGCCGCATCGTCCAACACCGGCCAGAGCGGCGCAAACGCGGGCGTCAGGGCTTGCCGTTGGCTGGCGTATTGTCGCAACCGCGCCAGCGCCGTCACGGCAGGCAGGCGTCGATCGCGGCAGACAGCGCCTGTTGCAGGTCCGCATCGTCGGTGAGCGGCAGGACGACCGCCGCCTCGATCGCCGGGCGCAAGCCGATCCCGTGCCGCATCAGTCGGGCCGCATGGATCAGCATCCGGGTGGACGCTCCCTCGGCCAACCCCTGTCCTCGCAGGTTGCGCGAGCGCTGCCCCACCTGCACCAGCAGCGCCGCGAGATCCGGTCCCGCCGCGGCTTCCCGCACGACGATCGCAGCCTCGTTCTGCGGGTCCGGATAATCGAACGCGATGGCAACGAAGCGCTGCCGCGTACTCTCCTTCAGGTCCTTCACAGCACTCTGATAGCCAGGGTTGTAGGACACCACGAGTTGGAAATCCGGGTGCGCGCTTAGCACCTCACCGCGCTTCTCCAGCGGCAGGATGCGGCGTGAGTCGGTCAGCGGATGGATGATGACCGTGGTGTCCTGGCGGGCTTCGACGATCTCGTCCAGATAGCAGATGGCGCCGCCGCGTACCGCCGTGGTCAGCGGTCCGTCCTGCCAGACCGTGCCCTCTGTGCCCAGCAGCCATCGTCCGGCCAGGTCGGCGGCCGTCATGTCCTCGTGCGCGGCCACCGTCACCAAGGGGCGGCCCAAGCGCCACGCCATGTGCTCCACGAACCGTGTCTTGCCGCAGCCGGTCGGGCCCTTGAGCATCACGGGCAGGCGGTCATGCCATGCCGCCTCGAACACTGCCTCCTCATTTCCGGTCGGCTGATAGAACGGCGCGGCCGCGATGCGATACGCGTCCATCACAGCCGCCCGGCGGTGCGCACCGCGATTCCGGCGGCGGCGGCGCGGTTTTCCACGCCCAGCTTGGCGTAGATCAGTTCCAGATGCTTGTTCACCGTTCTCGGACTCAATCCCAGTATCTCCGCGATGTCTCGATTGGACTTGCCACGCCCGAGCCAAAGCAAAACCTCCGACTCCCGCGTGGTCAGCCCGAGGCGTTGCTTCAACAGCGTCTCCTCGCTCGACGGGTCGGATGCCACGAGCCGCAGCAGTATTTCGTCCCGCCCGATACGACCCACGCGGGACACTTCGATCAGCCGGGGTGGCTGCCCGATCTGCGTCGTGATGCCGGGGGATGTGTCCGGCTGATCGGCCGAGTTATGCACCCAATTGCGTACGTCCGGGGGCAGGGTAGGGCCGGGGCTCGGGTCAGCCTCCTGCCACAGCATGTCGGCGGCTTGCGGTGTAGCCCAAAGCACGCGACCGGCCAGATCACAGGCCAGCAGGAAACGCCCGGCGACATCCAGTGCTGCATGCGCGCTGCGGGTGAGCCGGGCGTTGGCTAGATGTACGCCGATGCGCGCCACCACCTCATCCGGCGACACAGGCTTGGTCACGTAATCCACGCCGCCGGCCTCGAGGCCGCGGATCACGTCCTGGCTATCGGTCAACCCGGTCATGAACACGATCGGCACCGACACCAGCGCCTTGATGCGTTTCATCCGACGGCAGGCCTCGAAGCCATCCATCGTCGGCATCACGGCATCCATCAGGATGATGTCCGGAGTCACCTGATCCACCAACTGCATCGCGGTGGCGGCGCTTTGCGCGACCAGCACGGTGAACCCGGCCTGCTCGAGCGTGTCGTTCAGCATCCCGAGCGTCGCAGGCGAGTCGTCGACCACCAGGACGATCGTCTTCGGCGTCATCGGACCGGGTCGAGTGGCGGCGCGAGATCGGGAGGGGACACGGCGTCCAACGCGGCCATGAAGTCGTCGAGCCGGAACGCCCTGACCAGGTCACGCAGTGGTTCGATCGCGCCCCGCACGTCCGGCCTGTCGCGTTCGAAAAGGTCGAGTTGCTCGCGTAAGCCGCGGACGTAGCCAATGCGTCCGAGCTGCCGCAGCGTTGCGATCTGCTGTGCACTCAGCTTGGCTGCGGGGTTGATGCCCGATGCGGCCGTTGCCTCCGCGGCAAGTGGAGAGACCCATTGCAGGTCGAGCAGGCGGCCGATTTTCTCCAGCAGTTCCGCAAGGCTGATCGGCTTGGCCAGGACGTCGTCGTGGTCGGCGCTGCTGGTCCGCGCCGGCGCCAGCTCGTTAGCGTTGGCCGAGACCATGACGACGGGTACCGTCGCAAATCCCGACTTCCGCAGTTGCCGAGTCAAGTGCCATCCATCCATACCGGGCATTGCGATGTCCAGCAGGAACAGGTCCGGCCGGGTCTGCGCAGCGACGCGCAAGCACTCCGCCGCGTCCGCCGCGGTCAACACCACGAACCCGAGCGGCACCAACAGATCTTCGATCAGCCCGCGGTGGAACGGGTCGTCATCGGCAACCAGCACGCAACGCCGCGGCCCGGCGTAACCTTGCACGTGGAACTCCACCGCCGGTGGCTGGCCGACGGAGTGGACCTCCGACAGCATCAGGCGCACGCGGAAAATCGTGCCACGGCCAGGTTGGCTATCGATCAGGATCTCGCCGCCCATGATCTGCGTCAGTAGCCGGGTGATGGTCAGACCCAGTCCGACGCCGGGCGTATAAGGCGCCCGAGGGCTTTCGATGCGCTGAAATGGCTCGAACACCCGCTCCAGATGCTCCGCGGCAATGCCGATCCCGGTATCCTCCACCTCGAAATCGGCGAGTTCGTTGCGCCATCGCACCCGCAGCACGACCTGGCCATGCTGGGTGAACTTGATCGCGTTGGACAGCAGGTTGATCAGGATCTGGCGCAACCGCCGCTCGTCCGTGCGCACCAGGGCGGGCAGCCTGCCCTCATGCGTGTAGATGAAGGCGATCCCCTTGGCGCTCGCCTGCAGCTGAAACATGTCGCTCAGTTGGTCGAGGAAGTCCGGCAGCCGCACGGTGTCTCGGTAAAGCTCGATCCGCCCCGCCTCGATCTTGGAGATGTCGAGCAGACCCTCGATCAGTCCCGCCAGATGCTCGCCACTGCGCCGGATGATCCGGATGCCATCCCGCCGGCGTGGCGGCAGCGAGGCATCGCGCTCCAGCAATTGGGCGTAGCCGAGGATCGCATTCAACGGCGTGCGTAACTCGTGGCTGATCCCGGTGACGTAGCGGCTTTTCGCCAGGTTCGCGGCCTCGGCCACCTGGCGCGCCTTCTGCAATGCGGCATCGGTCCGACGATGCGCCTCGATCTCGCTCATCAGCAACCCGGTCTGTCGCTTCATCTCCTCCCGCGCGGTTTGCCGGCTTTGCTGGCCCAGCACGAGCAGCCATGCCGCCACCGCCGCCACCACGACGAGGACGAAGAAGACGTTGCGGAACGCGCCCGCCAGTTGCTGCTGTTCGATCGGGTGACCGGTGGTCTGCAGGTAGATCGCGAGGAGCATGACGCCGAGCGCCAGGACGAGCAGCAGCAGCACGCCGGTGAAGCGTCCGAGCGGGGTGTTGAGCGTAGCGAGTACGGCGGGCCGCAACACCACGCGCAGGGGCGTCAGCAATTGGTTGGAATAGCGGGCGTGCGGCTTGCAGCCATCCTCGCAGCGCGCATCCAGCGAACAACACAACGAGCAGATCGCACCGCGATACACCGGGCAGTATGCGCTGTCCTCCGGCTCGAAACTGTTCTCGCACACCACGCAGCGGATCGGCCCGAGCTTGGCCCAGGCAGCGCGCGGCTTACGGGCGAGATAGTAGCGGCCGCGCGTGGCCCAGGCGATCAGGGGCGCGGCCACGAAGGCGATACCAAGGGCCACGAACGGGGAGAACGCCTGCAGGACGGCGCCGAACAGCCCGGCATGCGAGGCCAGCGAGGCCAGCACGGCGAGCAGCATCGCGCCGACGCCAACCGGATTGATGTCATATAGATGCGCCCGCTTGAACTCGATGCCCGGCGGGCTCAGCCCCAGCGTCTTGTTGATGACGAGGTCGGCCACCAGCGCACCGACCCACGATGCCGCCACGTCGGAGAATACCACGAGCGTATGCTCGATCGCCTCGTAGATGCCGAGCTCCATCAACAGCAAGGCGATGGCGATGTTGAATACGACCCAGACCACCCGGCCCGGATGGCTGTGCGTCAGTCGGGAGAAGAAGTTGGACCAGGCGATGGAGCCGGCATAGGCATTGGTGACGTTGATCTTGATTTGCGACAAGGCCACGAAGCCGGCGGTCAGCACCAACGCCGCTGCCGGGGAGGCCAGGACGGCGCCGAACGCCACCCGGTACATTTGGGTGGGCTGCACCGCTTCGGTTGGTAGCAAACCCGCCTTCAGCGCCAGGTACGCCAGGAACGAGCCCGCGAACAACTTTGGCGTCCCAAGCACGATCCATCCAGGGCCGGCGGCCAGCAACGCCGACCACCACGCGCGCTCCGATACCGCTGCCGAGCGCGGCGGCAAGAAGCGCAGGAAGTCCACCTGCTCGCCGATCTGTGCCACCAACGAGAAGGCGACGGAGGCAGCGGCGCCGAACAGCAACGGATCGAAGCCGTGGCCAGACAGGCCTTGGTACTGCGTCCAGCCCCGCAGCATGCCAGTGCCACCGGCGAAAATGCCAGTGCCGCCGGCAAAGATGAACGCGAAGGGAAGCAGGTTGCAAGCCAGCCAGACCGGCTGTGTCCAGAGCTGCAAGCGGCTGATGAAGGTGATGCCGTACATCACCAGGGGGATAACGATCACCGAGCAGACGACGTAGCCCGCCCATAGCGGCAAGCCGAAGCATGCCTTCAGCATCGACGCCAGGATGGCCGCCTCGATGGCGAAGAAGATGAAGGTGAACGAGGCGTAGATCAGCGACGTGATGGTGGAGCCGATGTAGCCGAACCCGGCGCCCCGCGTGAGCAAGTCGATGTCCACGCCGTAGCGGGCGGCGAAGAAGGCGATCGGAATACTGGTCGCGAAAATCAGCACCGCAACGCAGGCGATCGCGGCGGCTGCGTTGGCGAAACCGTAGTCGACCGTGATGGCGCCACCGATCGCCTCCAGTGCCAGGAACGATATGGCACCCAGCGCCGTGTTCGCGACACGCCATGCGGACCACCGGCGCGCGCTCGTGGCGGTGAAGCGCAGGGCGTAGTCTTCCATGGTCTGGTTGGCGACCCACTGGTTGTAATCGCGCCTGATCCGGGTGATTCGCTGCCGTCTCGCCATGCGGCGTGTGACCCTCCTTATCCCCGCTGGTTCCGAACTACTCGACCGCCCGCCAGCCTGGCGGTCAAGCGCCGGAGCCGAGGTCATCATACGTCGTTCGACGTATTCCCGCCTCGCAACAAATTGTTGGAACGTGAAATCGCAATGAACGCGACGTAGCTCCGGAGATGGACATGGCAGACACCCCGAACGACCCGAAGAACATGACGCTACGCCGCAACGTGCTGAAGGGCATGGCGGCGATCCCGGCGGCGGCGATGTTGCCCCGCGTGGCGCGTGCCGCCAACCTGCCGACGGCACAGGTAAACACCTCCGGCCTCAACGTGACCGACGATACCGTGACATGCGGCATCCTGCACTCACTGAGCGGAACGATGGCGTTGAGCGAGACCGGCGCCACGGAGGCGGAGAAGCTGGCGATCTCGCAGATCAACGATGCCGGCGGCGTTCTGGGCCGCAAGATCAAGATCGTACAGGAAGACGGCGCCAGCGACTGGCCAACCTTTGCCGAGAAAGCCCGCAAGCTACTCGCCAGCGACCATTGCGCTGCCGTGTTCGGCTGCTGGACGTCGGCCTCGCGCAAGGCCGTGCTGCCGGTGTTCGAACAGCTGAACGGGATGCTCTATTACCCGACCTTCTACGAGGGCCTCGAGGAGTCAAAGAACGTCATCTACACCGGGCAGGAGGCGACGCAGCAGATCCTCGCCGGGCTCAACTGGGTCAATAAGGAAAAGAATGCCAAGAGCTTCTACCTGATCGGCTCGGACTACATCTGGCCGCGCACGTCGAACAAGATCGCGCGCAAGCACATCGAGGGCCATTTGACCGGCTGCAAGGTCGTCGGCGAGGACTATTTCCCGCTCGGCAGCACGCAGTTCAACTCGGTCATCAACAAGATCAAGCTCAGCAAGCCGGACGTCATCTACGCCGACGTGGTGGGTGGCTCCAACGTCGCTTTCTACAAGCAGCTGAAGGCGGCGGGCATCGACCTGAAGAAACAAACGCTGATGACGATCTCCGTTACCGAGGACGAGATCGTCGGCATCGGCGGTGAGAACATCGCCGGGGCGTATGCCTGCATGAAGTATTTCCAGTCGCTCGATAATCCGAACAACAAGGCATTCGTCGCCGCTTTCAAGGAAATGTATGGCGAGAAGGCGGTGATCGGCGACGTGACGCAGGCGGCCTATCTCGGCCCGTGGCTGTGGAAGCTGACAGTCGAAAAGGCTGGCAGCTTCGACGTGGACAAAATCGCGGTCGCGTCCGGTGGCGTCGTGTTCGACAAGGCCCCCGAAGGCTACGTCCGCATCCACGACAAGAATCATCACCTCTGGAGCCGTACCCGCGTGGGCCTGGCGCAGACCGATGGGCAGTTCAAGGTGGTGTACGAAACGCCTGACCTAATCGAGCCGAACCCGTTCCCCGCCGGCTACCAGTAAGCCTGGCGCCCCCGGGCAACCCCCGGGGGCGTACCCTCAGGAGCAGGACACGCACGATGTTGTTTGGATACTCCTTCGGCGAACTCGGCTCGATCATGGCCATGCAGGGCTTTGCCGGGCTGATCCTGTTCTCGGTGTTCCTGCTCATGGCGCTCGGACTCGCCATCATCTTCGGCCAGATGGGCGTGATCAACATGGCGCATGGCGAGTTCATGATCCTCGGCGCTTATGTCACCTATCTCTGCTCGTCCGCATTCAGCGCCTGGGCGCCCGGACTGTTCGCCGCCAGCTTCGTGGTCGGTATCGTGCTGGCGTTCTTCGCGGCCGGGATCGCTGGCATGTTCGTGGAGTGGGCGCTGATCCGGCACCTGTATAAGCGCCCACTGGATACCCTGCTGGCGACTTGGGGCCTCAGCCTCATCATGCAGCAGATCTTCCGCTCGATCTTCGGCGCACGCGAGGTGGGTGTCGACTTGCCCGACTGGATGATGGGCTCCATCGCGGCGACCGACAGCATCGACATCCCGATCAACGGCATCATCGTGATGGTGCTGTCGGTTCTGATCACGGTCGGCGTCTACCTGCTGATCTTCCGGTCGAGTTGGGGCAAGCAGGTGCGCTCGGTCATGCAAAACCGCGCCATGGCCAGCGCCGTGGGGATCGATACCGAGCGGGTCGACCGCTACACGTTCGGCATCGGCTGCGGCATCGCCGGCGTCGCTGGTAGCGCGTTCACCATGATCGGTTCCACCAGTCCGACCGCTGGCCAGCTGTATATCGTCGACACTTTCCTGGTGGTCGTGTTCGGCGGTGCGGCGAGCCTGGCCGGCACCATCGCCTCGGCCTTCACGATCTCCCAGGCCCGCTCCACGCTGGAGTTCTTCCTCAGCGGCTCGATGGCGCAGGTCCTCGTGCTATTGACGGTGGTGGGCATCCTGATGCTGCGGCCACAAGGCCTGTTCACACTGAAGGTGCGGCGATGAACAGCAATGCGTTCCTGACGCGCAAGGA